>CAZIEC010000239.1:0-2577 GCA_964538145.1 uncultured archaeon | reverse complement strand
GTTGTTTCAGAAGAAGAGGGCTTATTTGGAAGCATAAAAGAAAGGATAGACACGATATTTGAATATGTTTCTGAAATGAAATAAAAAAGAAAATTTCCAGTAAAAATAACCAGCAAAGAATCATTTTACAAAAAATTTTTTCCCTAATCTTTTAATAAAAAGTTCCAAAATAAAGTGTTATTCGCTTTCGATGATTAAATTTTATTTATAATTTAAAAAATAATAAAATAAATAATGATAAGAAAAAAATATTATATAATTTAATTTTACGTTTTCAATCCTAAATACATCCATAACGCAAATGTCATCATTATTACTCTAATAAATCCAATTGCCACACCAGGGGGAATAATAGAATCTAAAGCTCCGCAAACTACAAATATTATGAAACCTAAGGCAAGATATATGAATTTCTTTCTCAAATCTCCTGTTGCTTGTTTTGCTTTGATAAGGAAGCCGATTCCGAGAAAAATTAATGTAGACAATAGAAAAAAAGCCACTAAAATGAATGTGAAATACTCTCTCCTGAATTCAGCATCAATTAAGTCACCAGGAACTAATTTGAAAGAAAAGGATTCTGAATTATGAAACCATAAAAAGTATTCAAATATTATGCCTAAAACGATATAGATCCCTACAATTATCCATTTTCTTTTAGGGATCATTAATTCTGAACCTAAATACATTGCTGTAATCAGAGCTGGCGCAACCCACATGTAACTTAAAACAGAATAAATCATTTCAGGATTTAAATTTGTTTCAGTAAATAGTACCATAAAAAAGTCAACCATCGGACCTAACCATAGAAAACCCACAAAAAACATTGTCAAACCTGCAACAGCTAATAATTTTGCTCCTAATTTGCTGGCGCGATAGAATGATAACAATCCAAAAATTGTAGCTGATAACACTATGCCTGATGCTGTTATTCCATCAAGAAGACCAATTAAAGAAATCATATTTATATCACTTTTTTAAAATTTTTATTATTTATTGGTAATATTTTATGTGTTTTTTAAAGACAATTTCATTTTAAAAAAAATATTTTTTTATCTAATTTAATAAATAAATTTTCTCTAAAAATTATATTAATGTTATTATTGATTTAAAATAATATGAATTAAATTCATTTAAATTCATCTTTCTTTACATGTTTATAGTTGGTAAAATTAATTCATATAACTTCCTAAAAATTTGATTTCAAGGGCTTTCTCTTAATTATATAAAAAAGATCCTATCATTTTCATGTATTCTCATTTTTTTCAAGTTTATCTAATGTATTATATTTATAATTACAAGTTTAATGAATTAAAATTAAGATTTTTAAGAATTAATTTCAGAAATGAATTTTTCATGCATCCAATCCACAATATATTGAAAAAATAACCTTTCTCTTAAAATATCATAATGTGATTTCTCTTTCAGGCTGGTAAATTTTGCTATATCTTCAGGTTTTAATTTCTTCTCAGCAACTAGCATCATTCTAGCTTTAAATTGATCAATCATCTTAATAGGCCGCAAGATTTTAATTATCGCTTCTTTAATTTTTAATAATAATCTTTTAACTTTAATATCATTTAAAGGAGTTTTCTCGCTGACAAAAAACTTTTCTACATGTTTAAAGATAAAATCTTGTTTCTGATATCCTATTAATTCTTTTGGATTTAAATTCTGTTGTAAGAAATTAATAATTTCTTCCTTTATTTTTACATTAATCTTTTCTAATTCGCTCTCTAATTCTTTTAGGAATTTATTCTTTAGAAAACTTTTATATTTAATAATAATTGCATTACTTTCCTTTTGATCAGAGCAAATTTCAATGACTTCTCCTTTTGGAGTTGAATATGTAAAACCATTTCCTTGAGGACCAATTCCTCCTAAAAGAACCATGGATAAATTATAAAATGAATAATTATTTTTATTTAAAACGTTTTGCACATTTTCATAAAGATATTCTGGTACAATTAAATGTCTTTTCATTATAGTAAAATCTTTCTCATCCTCCCAGAAATAAGAATGATTAAATTCACTTGGAATGTCCACCTCTAAAAATCTCCTATTTAATGCTTTATTTTCTTTTAATTTTGAAGATTCTATCTTTTTTTTTAATTCACTTACAAATTGATCGATATTTCCAATCTTTCTGACAAATAATCCATATATGGAATAATTATTAAAGAAAGAATTTTTGACATAATGCATTAATCGTTCTTTTTCGAAAAAATAAGGATTTTGATTTTTTATTAAAAATCCATATATTAAATCTGGAACATCAAACCGAATATATTTCAAAAATGAATTTGTAAATTTTCCAAATAGATCACTTAAGTTAGCCATTAAAACGGGATCATTTTTAAGTTCTTTTAGTTTTGAAAAATGTGATTCTGATATTTCTCCTTCTAAAAGGCTATACTTGTTTGCTATCTTCAAAATTTCAATAATATCTCCCAAGGAGGCTGTCTGATAATTTTCAGCAACTTCTTTAATTTTTTTAATGATTAGATTGGAAATTATCTCAAACCTTTCATTTATTTCTCTAGGATCGAAAAAATAGCCTTGTTTTTCAATTTTTTTCAC
>CAZIEC010000238.1:0-2604 GCA_964538145.1 uncultured archaeon | reverse complement strand
TTTTTAAAATATTTTAGATGATTTGAAATATAATAAAATAATTTTACAATTTTTATCAATATTCTATATAGATTATCAAAAAATAAGACGATAGCTAAGATTTGCAATTATTTCTATAACCAATTATTGGCTATTTTCATGTGATATAAAGAAAATATCAAAATATTTCGTATAATTTACGATATTTGAGAATTAAATTAGAAAATAAAATTTATATTAAAGACATTATTTTTAATTTTAATATTTAGCAAATTTACTATTTACTTTACTACAACTAGTGAATGTGATATTAAAGTAAAAGCAATGAAATAGAGAAGGGATCTATTATGATATTTAAAGATTTTGATTTATTTACCGCGGAACTTTCAACACAAGTTCTTTATATTATACTTTTTGGACTCACAATAGGATTAGCAGCATATGGTGTTATCTATATTCTAATGTTAATCCGAAAAATCAAAAAATTGGACGATGGAACCCCGGATATGAAAAAGGTTCATGACGCCATCCTTACCGGTTCAAAAGCATACTTGAGAAGACAATATAGAACCGTTAGCATTGTATTACTCATCATATTCGCATTATTTTTATTTTATGGATTCCAAATAGCAATATCTTTCCTTATTGGTGCTTTAAGTTCTATTATTGCGAGTTATATTAGTATGATAATTTCTACAATGTCAAATGTTAAGGTTGCTAATGCTTGCAGAGAAAGCGTGAAAAAAGCATTAAGAATTGGATTTGATTCGGGTATGGTCATTGGAAGCGGCGTAATTTCAATATCCTTACTAGGAATTTGTATTTTATACATTATATTCAATTTCACAACGAATAATATCATTGGTTTTGGCTTCGGAGCTTCATTTGCTGCTATATTTGCACAGTTAGGTGGAGGGATATATACCAAAGGAGCTGATATAGGCGCAGATATCGTTGGAAAACTTGAAATTGGTCTCAATGAAGATGATTATCGTAATCCGGGAACAATTGCGGATAATGTTGGTGATAATGTTGGAGATTGTGCCGGTAGAGGTGCCGATCTTTTCGAATCATCCTCAGCAAATAATCTGGGGGCAATGATCATTGGCGTTACTTTAAGTTCCATTACTGGAAATCCTCTATTCATCATTTTTTCACTAATAACTAGAGCTTTAGGAAACTTAGCAGCTATTATCGGAGGCTATTTTTTAAACATAAAAGATGAAGTGTTCACTCCCATCAAGGCATTTACACGCAGTTTAACAGCAACATCAATTTTAGCATCAGCATTCTTTTTCGTGATTTCATGGGTTTCATTTGGAACTGGTTGGTACATTTTATTCTTCTGTTCTTTAATCGGAATAATTTTAGGGATCATATCATACTTCATAGTAAATTATTATACATCTTCAAAATATAGACCAGTCAAAGAAATAATAAGGGGTTCCGAAACGGGGGCTGCTACTAACGTAATTAGTGGATTTGCTTTAGGCTTGGAATCTACATTATTACCAATCATTTCTTTTATAGTAGGAATTTTAGTCTGCTTTTATCTTGGAGAAATTTATGGTGATTTAAATGGAATTGACTCATTTACTTCAGGAGTTTTTGGAGTGACTGTCGCTACAATGGGATTATTATCCATTACTACTTTAATTCTGGCTTTTGATGGTTTTGGTCCTGTAGCAGACAACGCCGCAGGAATTGCTGAGATGGCACACTTAGGTCCAGAAGTACGGCAAAATTTAGATCATTTAGATGCTTTAGGAAATACTACTAAAGCGTTAGCAAAAGGATTCGGAATGACATGTGCAGCTTTATCTGCCATAGTGCTATATGTGGCATATTTAGAAGAAACACACATCAGCATAGTAAATATTTATAATCCTGTCATAATATGCACTTTATTCATTGGTGGCGTGGCACCATTCCTATTTTCCTCATTAGCTATAAGAGCAACAGGAATTTCTGCTCATGCCATGATAAAGGAAATCCAAAAACAAATTTCTGAAAACCCAGGTATTCTTAAGGGAACATCTGTTCCGAATTATGCCAAATGCATCGATATATCGACCAAGGTTGCATTAAAACAAATGATACCTCCAGCTTTAATCTCGGTCATAACACCTGTAGCTGTGGGGATTTTATTTGGACCATCTGCAATTGCGGCATTTCTCATATCAGGAACCGTCTCAGGAATACTTTTGGGCTTTATGATGAATACTGGAGGAGGAGCTCTAGATAACGCTAAAAAAGCAATTGAAGATGGATTATTGGGAGGAAAGGGCTCACCAGCTCATGCTGCTGCTGTTGTAGGAGATACTTTCGGAGATCCCCTGAAAGACACTGCCGGACCTTCGCTTCACATATTTATCAAGGTAATAAACACTATTTCAATAACTTTTGCGCCGTTATTCGTCATATTAGGAGGTCTAATTAGCACGATTTAAATTTTTTCGTTTAATCTTTTTTAAATTAAATATTTTTTTACAATTTTTAAGATATCTTCTTAATTTTTTGAATGCATCATTTTTTTAGATTAAAAAAAGACCATATTATTATAATCTTAATTTTAAAATATTTTAGCTCACTTTAAAAGTGTTTTTATGCTTATTTTATTAAAAA
>CAZIEC010000237.1:0-2659 GCA_964538145.1 uncultured archaeon | reverse complement strand
AAGAATTTTAATCTTACTTTCAAGAATGATGAAGAGGCGCGCCAAATATTAGAATTAGTGCGCTACGCTAATGTTCATAAACAAAAACCTTTAGTCAGGGAAGAATTTTTGCTTATTGCAGAATATCCTCATGTTGTTAAGGAAATTTTAGAAATGAGCCCTCCAGAAATAACAATTCATCGGCCTTATATTGACGGATACAAAAAAGTATTAAAAAAAATATCGAAATAAAGAAACAATTTTCCATATTCTTGAAAATAAGATATTTTCAAATAAAATTAGATTCAAGTTTTCATTATAAAAATTTATCAATTTAAATGCTTAAAATGAATATTAACTGAATTTTAGTAATAAATCTCTTAAATAGGTTTAAAAAAATAAGCGTGAATGTTTTTTCTTTATTAAGAGAAAGACGAGAATAAATGCAAAACCTATATTTGTAATAAGTGCAGGAATTGACCATCCTAAAATTGGTTGAAATAAGGGATTTTCGAGGTTAATTTGTTCAATGATAAATTGATGAGCAAGACCAATTATTTTCATTATAATAATGTTAATTACAAAAGCTAAGAAAAAAGAAATCACTCCTTTCTTAGATTTATATAATAATATCCTAAGTTTCATCATTGCATAAAGAAATCCAATAAATTCGAAACCAGCTAAAAAAGCAACAAGTATCTCTAAAGGAAACCCTGTAAAGTAATTGATAAAATGAAGGTCTCCAAATCCAGAAAAATAGTTTATAATTATATTGAGAAAGATGACACCATTCATGAACATGAGTATAATTCCCAGTTCTTTATATGTTTGCTTCTCATTATTACGCCAAACATTCCAACCTACAATAATAAGAATTGGTTGGATTAATTGACCAGCAAGCAACATTATCACCCATTCCATGGCTGAACCTGGAAGAGAAGATAACCTTAGCCATCCTTCTCCAATTCCTAAAATTGAAATTTTAACCCAATTTTCAGGATGTAAAGGTTCTTCCCACATTTGTACTAATCCTAAAAAACTCATTGTAGGGTTGCGCAAGGTAATTGCAAGTACAACTTGGTGTCCTAATTCATGAAGTATTCCTGAAAGATAAGATATTAAAAAAACAGTAAGTGTTAGCGTTAAGAATTTTTTGAAATTAGAATATTTCACTTGATAAGTTTTGATTTCATTATTTTTACTATTGATAAATAAAATATCCATTTCTTATCATTTAGGGAAATGTCATTTAATAATTTTTTAAAATCTTACAATAAGATTTAAAATTTTCATAGTCCAATGTTACAAATATTTAGAAAAATTTATTCATGAAATAGATTTTAAATACATGATTGAGTATCTAACACCTAATAAAGAAAAATTCAAAAAAATATTGTAAATTAAATTGAAATGATAATAAAGATTAATCTTTTTTATTAATTTTAAGCGATATAATATTATTATAAATAGACAATATTTAATATAGCAGAAATTCTCATGAGTAATATTGAATCTTCATTACTTTCTTCGATCCTCAGAAACTATAAAAGTGGAAAGTTAAGAAAGTCATCTTTAATTGAAAAAGTATTATCTATAATCAATGAAAGTGATGATTATAAGGCAAGAAAAAGTGCTATTAAATTGTTTCGCCATTTAGATATTAAAGATGCGGAGATATTTAAATCTATTGAGAATAGTATGCTTTCTGATGAAAATCCACATGTTAGACAAGAAGCCATCAAATTAATTTTCAAAAACTTCTCGAACTTAGCCAAGGATTCCTTAGAATGGGTTGCAGAGCACGAGAATTCTCCTTTAATTTTAAACACATTGAAAAAATTATTAGGTGAAAGAACTGCGATTCAAAACGCAGCATTATTCAAAATTGTTAAAGATAAAATTGAAGTAATTGCCTCAAAATTGGGTGTTAATTCATCAGAAATAGATTTTTTCTTAGATATCGAAAGTTTATTCGTAAAACATGATTTTAAATCAAAAATTGATTTCAGATTTTATAAAAATCTCACGAGATTAAAAACTTTCAATGAAGTCAACTATTGGTTGAGAATCGAAAATAATCATGTGAAAAAACTCTTTTTTAATTTTTATTATTGGAAAATTCTTAGAGAAAAGTGTTATCTTTTTGAACCACTTTCTAAAATGAATGATCCTACCACTTATTTATATTATATTAAAAAATATGAATCTCTTGAACCTTATAACATTAAATTGCCTTGTTCCATTGGCTTGTTAAAAAATCTTGAATGTCTTGATTTGAGTGGAAATGGTTTAAGGCATCTCCCCCTCTCATTTTGTAATCTAACCAAATTAAAATGCCTTATATTAAAGAATAATAACTTTACAAGATTTCCATCAGTTCTTTTAAAATTAAAATCATTAAAGTTTCTTGATATGAGTAAAAATAAACTCGATGAGAAATCGAAAAACCAATTTAAAGAAATATCTTTAGAAACATTCATTGGATAAAAAGTTTAAATTCAAAAAGATTAAGTATTTTTTCTCAATTTTGGTAAGTTTAATGAACCATTAAAACATGCTTTTTTAATTCTTTTATTTAATTTTTAGAATTAAAATTACCATTAAGATTCTGAAAACAAATGAAATATTAAAATTCTAATGAAAACAATATTATAATTAGAAAAATTTTTAGAATTTACAT
>CAZIEC010000236.1:0-2700 GCA_964538145.1 uncultured archaeon | reverse complement strand
GCTATTGGTCTTCCTGATTTACCTCCAGGAGTAGCTGAAAGTGCAATATTAAAGATCCGGCAAGGATTGGATCTCTATGTAAATTTAAGGCCCATAAAATTATACGATAGTTTAAGAGATCGGTGCCCCTTAAAAGAAGAATTCATTCAAAATGGCATTGATATAATTATTGTACGAGAAAATACAGAAGGTTTATATGCAAATATAGGAGGATTCCTTAGGGATGATATAGCACTAAATTCAATGATATATTCAAGAAAAGGTTGTGCTAGAGTAATTGAATATGCATATAAGCTAGCCAAGAGACTGGGTCATTCCAAAATCACATCGGTAGATAAAGCAAATTTATTGAAACCGAGTCAATTATGGAGAAAAATTTTTGAGGAAATTGGAAAAAAATTTCCTGAACTTGAAAAAGAAAGCATTTATGTAGATGCTTTCTGCCAATGGTTAATTCGAGCTCCCTATAAGTTTCAAACTGTTGTTACGGGAAACATGTTTGGTGATATAATTAGTGATGAGGGCGCATTCTTAATTGGAAGTTTAGGAATGGCATCTAGTGGCAACATTCATCCTGGACAAGTTTCAATGTACGAACCAATTCACGGTTCAGCCCCAGACATAGCAGGAAAAAACATAGCAAATCCCATTGGAGCCATTTTAAGCGTAAAATTAATGATGGAAGAATCGTTTGAAGATCTTAGATTAGGTAAACAAATTGATGATTCAGTTAACGATGCTCTCATGGAAGGTCGAACATTAGATATAAAGAATGAAAATATTAAGACACTATCCACGAGAGAAATGGGCGATTTAATTGCTTCAAAATTAAAACAGAGATTAAAAAATTAAACAAGAAAATATTAAAAAATTAAAGAAAGTTTTTTAAATCTTTAAAATTATTGGAGAAATGCTCAATATTCAATATCAATCAATATTTAGTATGACATCGAACATTACTTCTAATTGATCATATATCTCCAAGCGATACTCTGCTCCTAATTTGAAAAACAAAATGGAAACTAATTTTTCTTCTAAATATGGATTTATATCAAATTCTTCCATTAATTTATCCCAATCAATTCCTTCTGTTACTCTAATACCAATAAGAGCAACTCTATTTTCTGGCAAATCGTTTATGACATTAATTATTACCTCTTTCCATTTAGGGTCTATTGATTTTTTATTTCTAGCATCAAAAATTATGAACACTCCATCCGAATCGTGTACTTTTATATTTTCAAAAGTATAATTTTTTAATATAAGCCCATTAGAATACTTGTAACATCTTTCTTCCTTAGAATCACTTTCTCGTGAACAACCACAATTACTATTAATCTCATTAAGTATTTGAAATCCTGGGCTCCAATATGGATTTTCAGAAATAAATGTTAACGTTAATTTTCCTTTTTTCTCTAAAATAGAATCCAAGGCGTTTACTAAATTGTTACACAATCTTTTTTCTTCTAATTCCTTGTTTTTTACTATATAATGATAAGCAATCAAGTTAAAAGCATCATTAATGTTTTCCCCAGTTAAAGCACTTGTTTCAATGTAAGAAAGACCTTCAATATCGTATTCCTTTGCCAATTGACTTACTAATTGGACTGCTTCCTCATATTTAATATTTCTATCATTAACTAAATCTATTTTATTACCAACAATTACTATGGGCAAATCTTTTTTTCCTAGAATTTCTTGGATTTCATTCAACCATGATCTTACATTTTCAAAAGAAGTTTTATTTGTTAAATCAAAAACTATAAAAGCTGCTTGAGCGCCAGTATAATAAGTTTTTCGAAACCTCTTGAAAAATTCTTGCGCTCCCACATCATACAAGGCAAATATAATTTCATTACCATAAAATTCAATAGAATGAGTCATTACATTCAGTCCGATTGTAGCTCGATAATCCGTGGAGAATTTATTTTCAACAAATCTACGTAATATGCTTGACTTCCCAACAAGATGATCTCCAACTATTATGAATTTTAAATGATATTTTCCACCAGAATCAAGCCTCATTTGATAAATTTGATCCTTAATTCTGGATGATGATGAAGAGCTATCTTTTTCAACCTCAAAATTTGGAATGGAAATTTGTATTACATCATTATCATCAGCATTTATGATTTGAGAAACTTTTTCTGCAAGAAAGAAAGCATAAGGTGAAATCTTATCAATTGATCCCATTGGATCTAATACAATGCTTAATGTAGTTTTATCATCAATTGAAATAAATAATAATCTGTTCTTTTCAGTATCAAAACTGGTGGTCCCAAATTTCCTAAATGAAAATTCATTTCTAATTCTCTCGGAGATGGGTGTAATTAGCGTTGTTAATACTGAGATCAGCTCCATATCAACGCTTTCTTTCTTTTCTCCCGCAATTATAAATCCTTCGTAATCAGATACTATAACTGCTTCTAAATATTCATCAATTTTTAAAAAATCGGATAAGAGCTTTTTAAAAAGCTGATTTTTTTGGATTGTCATGATATGTGATTGATACCATAGATATTTTAACATGAAGTTTTATTATTTACTATATTAGGAGAGATAATATTGAAATTTATATTTACCCATGTAAAGTTGAACAAGAATGGTTATTTGTATAATCTGTCGCATGGAAATCATTAAAGGTAAAGATAAGAGTTATAGTTGTCCAAATAACCACCATGCACATCTGGAATGTTTAGC
>CAZIEC010000235.1:0-2742 GCA_964538145.1 uncultured archaeon | reverse complement strand
TCAAATTTTCCAATCGGAGCAAATTGCACTATCTTTTATAATTGGACACCCACATACTATGATATTTATAATATTACTGCTAAAGCAAGACCGATTTCAGGAGAACATTATTTATCGAATAATCATAAGACAGAATTATTAACCGTGTTAGGGGTGCTATTCTACGATGATTTTGAAAATGATTTATCTAAATGGGATGCAATCACGGGATTATGGCATTTAACTAATAATTCTAGCTCATGGCCCAACCCATATCATTCACCAATACATTCAATGTGGTTTGGCAATGAATCTACAGGAACTTTTAATACAGGAGAAAGAGCCATTGGAAATTTGACTTCAATTCAAATAGATTTAACAAGAACTCATGTTGCGATCCTGGAATTTTATCATTGGCGAGAAGGAGAGGGGTCTATTTTTGATGTATCTAATATATATGTATCTGTGGATGATGTTAGCTGGGATCTTATTTATTCGAATTCAGAAAACTACGTTGCTCCTTGGAAAAAAGTTACAATTGATTTACGAAAATACATTGGCAATTCTTCAGTACGAATTAGATTTAATTTTGATACAAAAGATGAGATGTACAATAATTATCACGGCTGGTTAATTGATGATGTTATAATATGGGGGACTGGAGAATACCCTCACGATTTACAAGTCTCTTTGGAAACCCCAGAACAAGCAGAAATTAATAAAACATGTTTTATTAATGCAAGTGTTTCTAATATTGGAACTAATAATGAGCAAGATGTTTTATTCATCCTCTATTTAGATAATAATATAATTGAAATGATTTCCATTGAAAATTTAACTGTAGGGGAAAAAAAGACAATAAATTATTCTTGGACTCCCTTAAATTTTGGAGATTACAATTTTACTGCGTATGTAGTTCCAGTACCAGATGAAAAATGGATGGATAATAATAAAAAGACGAAATTTATCCATATTCACGAGGTACATTTATTTAATGGCATGCATATCAATCATACTTTCGAATCAAAAGGTTTTGGAAAGTGGAATTCACAAGTTTCTTACACCTTCTTATCAAAAAATCTATTTCACGTAAATTGGAAATTATCCATGAATAGAACCTATTATTCTGGTTTCTGGGATGTTGATTGTCATACAAGGTTGATTGAAAATGCTGGAGGGGTCATCAATTTTGGAAATAATGTTCATACACCATTTTGGATATTTACAGACACTTCTATTGGAGATTTAATTCCAATCGTTGTAAATGGAGAAGGTGATTATATCTTCAATGTTTCAAGAGATCTATTATACGAATTACCTGGATTTGGGCTTGTTGAGGTTTGGGAGCTTAAAGATTTAGAAAATCCAGAATGTGTTGCATGGTATGAAAAAAGTACCGGAATCCTTTTAAATGGCACCTTTATATATAATGAAGGTCTTTACAATTATACTTTTGAATTTGTAGATACAAATGCAAATATAATTACCAAGGATCCACCTGCAAATTTTACATTATCATCTAATGCTGGAGATCCCGATTTAGATGGCAGTTTCAATCTTACTTGGACATCTTCTTTAAGGGCAAATAATTATTCTATTTATCGTTATTCTAGCTACATTTCAGAAATAAATGATAGTTTAATCTTGCTTGAAAAAAATTTTGTTGGATTATCCTTGGAGTTAAGCGGATATGAAACTGGAAAATATTATTTTATCGTTGTTGCACGAAACAATTATGGCAATACTCTCTCAAATTGTATTGAAATCAATGTAAAAATAATTGAAACTCCTGCAATTCCAGGTTATCCTTTAATACTAATTAGTTCGTTTATCGGAGTTTGCTTGATATTAATGCTTAAATTTAGAAGGATTAGAATAAAATAATTAACCTAATTTTTTTCCTATTATTTAATTAATTTTTCAAACTTGAAATCTCTTTAATTTTTAACTTTTAATTATAACAATATCAAAATTAAAAGAAATAATAATAGACTTAGGAAACGAGGTTTTAAAGATTTAATAAATATTTTATGACTGAAATATTAGAAATTAAATTATTTTCATTCCCCATATTTTCTAAATTAAATTTTTAAACTCTAAAAATAATGATTTAAATATGGGATTTGAGAATAAATTACCAAATATTGTTATTTTTGTGCCAGATTCAATGAGAGGAGATGCCATTTCGTTAGATAGAAAAGTCAACCCCATCATTGAGACGCCTAATTTGGATGCACTTGCTCGAGAAGGAACTGCTTTTACTAATTGCTTCTCTACAAATCCAGTATGCACGCCATCGAGGTGCTGTACTTTTACAGGACAATATATTCATTCTTGCAGTCATCGAAGCCTGTATCAAATGTTGCAACCTCACGAGGAAAATTTATTCAAATTTTTAAAAAATAAAGGTTATGAAGTAATAATGATTGGTAGGAATGACCTTTTCAACAAAGATGCTCTTAAAGAAAGCGTGACAAGAAGAATAAAAGCAAAAGTTAAAGCATTAAAGGATAATCCTTTTCCAAAAGAGCATTATCTGAGAAAATCATTCTATTATGGTCTGAGGAATGAAGAGGAAGCAAAAGATTTCGATTATTCTATAATAAAAGCAGCTCTAAAATATTTGGATTCTGAACCCAAAGAACCATTTTGCCTTTATATTGCATTAAATTTTCCTCATCCCCCTTATAATGTGGAAGAACCATATTTTTCGATGTATGATAGAGAAAAAATCCCCAATCCAATACCTAAAAAATTAGATGA
>CAZIEC010000234.1:0-2767 GCA_964538145.1 uncultured archaeon | reverse complement strand
TTAATTTTTACCTTGATGTAAATAGTTTAATTGAAAAATTAAGGACCATTTAAAATCTTATAAGAACATTTTTAATTAACCAATTTCCAAGTTAATTTTTATCATGAAACTTGAACCAGAATGTATTGGATGCTTGTTTAATCAAGTACTAAAAGCGTTTAAACTTTTAGATCCCGATGTTTCTCGCGAAAGGATAATAGACGCCCAGAAAAGGCTAATGAAATATCTTTTAACGATCGATCATCGCCAAAAAGCAGCGCCCATTATTGGTAAAACTCTATATAATATCGTAGCAGAAATGATTGGAGAAGATGATCCATACTCTAACCTTAAAAATAAATATAATAAATTAGTACTCGATATATACGATGATATAGAAAAAACCATTTCAGAAGCAAAAGATCCGTTATTAGAAGCAATATTATTGTCAGCGCTGGGCAATACAATAGACTTTGCCAGTCAACACGAAATAAACTTGCTTGAAGATATTAAAAATTTCTCTGTTGATAATTTTAAAATAAACGATTATGAGAAATTTAGAACCTCCCTGAATAATTTTAAAGAACTTCTAATTATTGGAGATAATGCTGGTGAGATAGTATTTGATAAAGCATTAATCTCAACCTTAAAATCAGAATACCCTGACCTTAGGATCATATATTCTGTAAGATCAGCACCCATCATTAATGATGCCACCATGGAAGATGCTGAACAAGTATCACTTACAAAATTGGTAAAAGTTATTGAGACGTGTCCGGCACCAGGTATTGAACTTGAAACTTGCACGGAAGAATTTCTCAAATACTTCTATTCAAAAAAGAACATAGTTCTTTCTAAAGGACAAGGAAATTTCGAGAGCTTGTATGGCATTCCTTTACCAGATAAAGAAATTTACTTCTTGATGAAAGTGAAATGCAATCTGATGGAACGTATTTTTAATGTTAAGATTGGAGATTTAATTTTTAAAAAAGGAAACTAAATTGAATTAATAGTTCTTATCATGTGTTCTTATATCAGAGAAAAATTATTATTTATTTAGATTTCTCATTTTCATGATTGCTTCCGTAAAGAATCCAAAATCGGCAACTTCTTTTTCTTTTTCCTTCTGCCCTATGAAATTTGTAAAATAAGAAATAATTTGCTCTCTTAATAAATTTTTAAACGGTTCGAAAATGCTTATATCAATGCAATCTTTAAAGCAATCCTTGTATAACGAATAGAACATATCTAAAGCTTTTTCTGCTTCGTTTCTAATATCTTCTTTCACGAAATCCTTAGCTAATATAGCTACTAAGATTAAATCATATTTATTTACAATTATCATTTGTATATCCAAGCCTTTAACAATTATCTCTTCAATTTTTCCTACATTTTCCGCTCCAAAAAGAGCCAATGCACCTACAAAAGAAGATAATAATACAGGGTTTATTTCAGTATCCAATATTAAATCTAATAAATATGTCCCATTTTTATGGCAAATAACCATTCCTTTTAGGTATTTAGAAATGATAATTTCATCTATTTCTCCATTATCCTTACTCATAATTACCATTCTAAAAGTTTAAACTACTCTTACCAATATTATAATATTTCTTGTTCTTAAATATGGTGTTTTACTAAAAAACTTTCTATAGAAAACTAGATGTTTCAAGGGCAGATTAAAATAGAAAATAAAATTATTTTTCTAAAATTTCTCTAATTTTCTTCACAATTTCCTTGAAAGCTTTTGAAGATTCACTATCAGGATATTTTAGAACAAATGGTAATCCCAAATCGCCTTGCTCGCTCACTCCTATTTCAAAAGGGATTTTTCCAAGCAATCGTATACCAAAATCTTTTGAGGCTTTTTCAGCCCCTCCTGGACGATATAAATCAATATGCTTGCCACAATGAGGACACTTAAACCCAGACATGTTCTCAATTATTCCCAAAACATCCCTTTTCATAGTTTTTGCCATGGCAATCGTCTTTCTTGCGTCCATCAAAGCAACTTCCTGGGGTGTAGTTACTATTATTACGTGCTCATCTGGAATCAACTGTAAAATGTCTAAAGTTTCATCTGAAGTTCCAGGAGGTAAGTCGCAAACAAGATAATCTAACTCCTGCCATATCGCATCTCCAAGAAACTGGCGCACCGCACCCATCTTCATTGGCCCACGCCATATAACGGGCGTATCTGGGTCTTGGGTGAGGAAAGCCATTGACATTACTTTAATATTTAATGGGCCTAATACAGGATAGAATTTTCTTGCTTCTGGATCCACTTGGGGTCGTACTTCGGGGGAAATTCCCATCATTTTAGTAATATTTGGTCCAGTTATATCTACATCTAAAAGCCCTACTTGAAGACCGAAACCAGCTAAGCTGGTAGCTAGATTGACAGCAACTGTAGTTTTGCCCACGCCACCTTTTCCACTCATAATGACAATTTTATGCTTGATTTTTGCCATGTTCTTTTGAATATTTTGCGATAATTCGTCAAGTTGTGCTTTCTTGCCTTCAGCAACGGTTTTTTTTAAATCTATATCCGGAATTTCATTATTACTCATTTTTAATTACACTTTTTAATTTTTTTCTTAATATATAATTCTCTTAATATTTGAAAATCTTTAAATTTCTTTAATTTAAGTATTATAGTTTAAAAACGCATTAGAAAAATTGCTTACTCTTTTTACTTGCAATTTCAAATTTATTTTTAAATTAAATATTATTAATATATATTCATTATTCTCTAAAAATAATCTAAGTTTATTTAATTTTTCTTAAT
>CAZIEC010000233.1:0-2770 GCA_964538145.1 uncultured archaeon | reverse complement strand
GAATGTGGAGAAGAAAACCCTAGAAAATTGCATGAAATTAATGATAAAACTCAAGTTTTATATTATTCGATGCAAGGCGCCCCCGTATATAAGAAAAGAATAAAATGTGGCAATTGTGGAATTATATTCGATAAAAGTTAAAGTTCATAATTTACGGACCATTTTTCTTTTTTTTTATTTAAATGAATCAAGAAATTTTTTAACTTGTTCAATTGATATTTGACCTGGAGCAGTTTTTTCTTTATAGGAAGCAAATGTCATATAAGAGCCGAATTTAACACAGAAAACCCTTGAAAAAATTCCAAGTTCACCCATACAAAATGAGATGATATGAGAACCTTCATTAGATAATTTTTGACATAAGTTTAAAGGAATCAAATTATCACTAAATTTATTAGCTGTAAAAATCCATTTATAAATGCATTCGCTTAACCAGGAACGTTTAATATCCAATCTATCAATTAATCTTGATCTAAAAAAATTTAAAAGATACATTACTTCTCCAAATGGAGGTGTAGATTGAATATCATGGTAAGATAATATTAAATTAATATTAGTGGACAATATCTCAGAAAAAACATATTTTAAAACTTTATCTTGTGTTAAAAATTCCATATCGATAAAAGAGACATCTGTCATGAAATATTTCTTAAAAATTTCTATCTTTTCTTCTGCACTTAAGTCCATTTTTCCTCCTTCTTCTACTTTCCTCAGAGTAAAGATTGTTCGAACTTTTTTATTAACTGATCTTACAAGCTCATTTAAGAATTCAGGAGTCAATTTTTTTGGATCGTTGACGTAATCTAATCTAAACTCAATAAAATCAGGTTTAGCTCGTAAAACAAGCGATATATCTTCCTTAATATTATCAATATTATCTGTTTTTACGGGTATTGATATGCAAATATTATAATTCATTTTTAAAAATAAAAGGATTAATTAAAATAATTTAATCATAGATCCAATAAATCTTTTAACTGTTCCTCGGATAATTTCTTTTCATAATTAACTTCCTTTAATATACCTTTACTTCGATAAAATTCTATGATTGGACTGGCATTTTTTTCGTATACTGCTAACCTATTTTTCAAGGTTTCTTCATTATCATCAGTTCTTTGTTCAAATTTTATTTTTGCACCACATTTATCACAAATTCCTTCTTTTTTTGGTGGCATGAAGAATTTATTGTAAATTGCTCCACAGTTATCACAAGAATATCTGCCTAAAATTCTTTTAATTATGACATCATTAGGGACTCTTAAGAGAATGACAAGATCTATATCCGTGATACTTTCAAGCGCCATAGCTTGATTCATTGTTCGAGGAAATCCATCTAATATGAACCCATTTTTCTTTACATCATCTTGATTTAATCTATCTTTAACCATATCAATAACAACATCATCAGGTACTAATTCGCCTTTATCCATGTATGCTTTAGCTTTTTGTCCTAATGGCGTATTATTCTTTAAATTTTCCCTAAAAATATCTCCCGTGCTGATATGAATTATTTCGGGCACGATCTCTTTAATTTGAGAAGACATTGTACCTTTTCCAGCCCCAGGAGGACCAAATAATATTATTCTTTTCATATCTGCCCACTATTTATTTTAATGATACCATTTATAATTAATTTTTATTATGTTCTTAAAATTTTTATAATTATTGGGTTAAATTATCCGGTAAATATTGATAAATCAAATTTTTGAATTAAAAATTCAATTTTTTTTTTTTCCACTAGCGAAAACAATTTAAATTCATTACTTTTAATTGAACTACCATAATAACTATTTCCAAAAAATGTTTGGGCATTTTTGATTATTCTTAAAAAAATTCTTGGGTTTCCTAGATGGAGATGTATTGAAAGATCATTTATTATAAGAAATTGTGTTGGTTTTTTATAAAATTGTTGAAGAATAGAATTAGTCTTTTTAAAATTCTCGCAAACATTTTTTAATAATTCAATGGAATTATTGGCATTCAATCGTGGAGGAATGATTTTACCTTTAAATTGAATGTTTCTACAAATTTTACTTAATTTATAAAAATCCTTTATCCGGCCCCCTATTTTTTTATCATTTATTTTTATCATTTCTGGACCAAAATCCAGAATTGTGATTTCCTTAGGTGGAATTTTTTTCTTCTCAATTAAGTATTGAACAAACTTAGCCGTATAATAGGTTTTGTTCGTGTTGGTTTCCCCATAAATTAAAGTTTTCTTACCAATGAATTTCTCTAAATTATTATTTAATAAAAATTTGCCATTCATGAATATCAAATAAAAAATTAAATAAAAGAATTAAAAAAAATCTTCCCATGTAATGCCAGCAGCTTTTAAAATGAGCAACATCAAAAATCCAATAAATGCCCCAGGAATACAGCTTGCTGCAAATAAACCCCAATAAATAAATAACCCTTCAATTGATGGTCCTATTGGTGCAATTAGAAAACCTATTGTACCACCAATAA
Source organism: uncultured archaeon (assembly GCA_964538145.1). Classification (GTDB taxonomy): domain Archaea; phylum Asgardarchaeota; class Lokiarchaeia; order Sigyniarchaeales; family SOKP01; genus SOKP01. The sequence continues at coordinate 301 of CAZIEC010000233.1, read as the reverse complement.
AAACTGTTCCTATTGGTTCGAATAAGCTTGCTAAAATTGTATATTTAGGCTTAATCTTTCTTAGGATTAAAGCAAAAATTCCAACAACAATAACACCAGAAATTCCACCGTGAAAAGCATGAATTGTACCAATTCCCACCGAAAAACGAATTATGGCAATGCCTAATGCTGTGATGACTCCAAATGTAATTCCAATTAAAACACCGGAAATTGCATTTATAACATGGGCAAATGGATTTATTTTTGTCCCAAAAAGCGTGAAATAAGCAAAAGGATTGAGATAACTTAAAATTACGCCAAC
>CAZIEC010000232.1:0-2804 GCA_964538145.1 uncultured archaeon | reverse complement strand
TCTTCCAAATTATACTGTCTATAACCTAAATGCGTGTCTGCCACGTGAATGAACCGCATGAGGATCACCCCAGCATTTTCCTCATTTCTTCAAGGTCCTTTCGTAATTGTTCTTCTCTTTTTTCGGCTTCAATTTCGGCTTCTTCTCGAGCTTCTTTCAGTTTCGCAACGATATCTATGTCTCCACCTCCTTCTTCAGTTAATCTTGGTCTAACTTTAATCATTACAGGAGCTTTAGATATTTCTCCGATTACAACAGCTTCACCAATGTTCAATCCAGGAAGATCTTCCAACAAATCTTCACTAATTCTTTCAGAACTCATCTTTATTGCTTTTTGGTCTTCTGGATTGGTCATTCTCATTATGATTTGGCTATTACACTGGCTCAAGACATCTTGATCGATTTTATAAGGACGTTGCGTGATTAATATTAGAAAAATGCCAAATTTTCGTCCCTCAGCAGCAATCCTTTTTACAATCTGCTTGGATAAAGTTCTGTCTTTTGCTGGAATAAAGCGATGAGCCTCTTCAATTAGTACGAATACTGGATATTCCAAGTTTTGCGTTTCCGCTTCATGATAGATATCTCTCAGAATGCGATAATTAACATAATCTGAAACATTATCGTCCAATCCCGATAAATCTATGACTGAAACTTGCTTTGGTTTTAAAAATTCCTTGTAGTCCGTTGTTGCTGGTCCAAAAACCTTCAAATAACTTAACCTTCTGATATAACTCTTTACTCTCTGACCATTTTTTTCTAAATTATCTAATTCTCTCAATAAATCTTTCAATTCATAACCTGGTTCTAATTGGCTAAGTGCATTACTTAGAGCATCTGAAAGCTTAATCCATCCCTCTCTAATGCCGCATATGGTTTCGATTTCGTTTTGCGACAGGTCTGAAAATCTAATCTGGTAAGTTTCAATCTTCTTTCCAATTTGGGTTTCATCGTACCTTCCAGTACTTTCTGGCGTGCGAAAGATGTTAACTCTTTTAAGCATGCCACCTTTTCTTTTCTTTCCTAAAAATACATAATCAGCATGAGGATCTATTATAATAACAGTTGCTCCTTTTTCGAGTAATTCTTCGACCAATACCCCTGCTGTATAGCTCTTTCCAGCACCAGTTTGGGCTAAAATGGCAAGGTGGCGTCTAAAACCTTTTAATGTTATGTGAACGGGCACATCCGGTCTTGTAATCAAACTGCCAACATGAAGCCCTTCTTCCTTGCTGTATGAGTAAAATTCCTCCAATAATTCTTTAGGTGCTAAATATACGGGCTTACCAGGTTGAATTGCTCTTCGTGGTTGATAAATGTTTCCCTCATGCAAGAATCCTAAAACTCTTGCCCCAGCAAAAGTGCGTGTATCGACCAAACCAGCTTGAATGATCCTTTCAGCATCTTCTAATTTAATGTATTCCATTAAAGCACGGGAACTTGACATTATTTGAAAAACTTGGGCAATTATATTTACCTTTATCTCTTCTCCATCAACATTTTCATTAGATTCTATTAATATATATTCCAATCGAGAAACTTTCTCGGTCGTTGCAAATAAAAATTCGATTGGATTTGTTTCTCCAATTATGGTCCCAATTTTATGGATATCTGACACGTCTATACCCCCTTGGTGTTACTCTTTTTCCTATAATTTCTTCAAACTTGTTTAAATACAATTCCTCAAAATCTATCCTTCTCAATTTGACCTCATCATCCACGGCTTTTAGCCATATATTATAATTCTGAATTCCGCAATATCCTGCGGATATTATATTCAAGACCTCATCGAGGTCTACATTAACGATTTCAGGCCAACCTACATCTAACAGCCTTTCATTAATTCCAAAATAAAAAGCTGGAACATCAATTCGCATTGGAGTGTCAACTTTATTGGGCAATATGTGGAAAGAAATTACTGAAGGCATTTCCAACCAATTGTTTAATATCGGGATTGCTTTATTCATGAATTCTTGGTCATCTGACAATCTTGGAAATCTTGAAAGGATATATTTTTTAACATCTGCATTGATTTCTTTAGCCATCCGTCTCATTCTTTGACTGGCTCCTAAAAGTAAAGGAGTAGTATATCCTGAACTCTTAGCATTTTTCATTATTAACAATCCATCGGGCTTTCTATTAACCAACTCCTGTATCAATTGAACAATTTTATCAGAGCCTGTCTTTTTAGCTTCCATGACGGCCATTCTCTTGTTGTCCAATGCTGTATTTACCAAAATGTTAGCTAATAAAGCATCAGACATTTCTAATTTCAATAACTCTTTAATTAAGAATTCCCTGAAAAATGATGTTCTGCTTTCCTTGCTAATGCCGATGATTAAAATGCCATTTTTATAACAAGAATCTAATAATTTCATGAGAGTTCTGAAATACTCGATCATCCAGCCTTTATTATAAACTAAATCCAATTCAATGGGTACGTGTGACATGCGCCCAAAAATTGATCCATCAATTAATAAGGTTCCCTTGAACCCATCCTCAATTGCTTTCAATGCAACTAAATGTTCGGTCCATTCCATTAACCTTCCTAGAAAATTTTCCGTTCTTGACCTTTCTAAATAATCGAAATCGCAAAAAACTTCCTTGTACCGATCATCTTTTCCTAAAGCCAAGGCTCTTGCCACGAAAAAATCTCCACCATTATATATGGGACAACTTCCAATGCTACTATCAATTGCCAAGACATTTAGGTTGGCAGGAATGTTCTTTAAATTGTAAGGAACCCAAAATTGCTCGAAAATATCCTTAAAGAGGAGATTCGAGCTCTCATCTTCAATATTTTC
>CAZIEC010000231.1:0-2822 GCA_964538145.1 uncultured archaeon | reverse complement strand
TTTTAAAATATTTTAGCTCACTTTAAAAGTGTTTTTATGCTTATTTTATTAAAAACTTGTCCAATTTTCTTAATTATCTAAAAATTTTTAATTTTTAAGGTTTTCTTATAACTATAGTGAGAGAAAAATTAAAGAAAGGTATTTTATTTGGTACAATTGGAGTAATTTTTGTAGGATTGCAACCGATTATTGCGAATTCTAGACCAGAAGTTCTTGACGCACATATATTTGCTGCTATGACTTGTTTAGTAGAATCATTAATTTTTTTACCCGTAATGATGATTGAATCTCGTGTAAAACAAAAAAATTTGAAAATTTTAAATAATTCAAGTCAAAATAATTTCGAGAAATTCTCAGTTGCTAAAAACATTAAAAAGAATACTTTAGTTTTGATTTTTATAGGAGTGATTTTTGGTTTAAATCAATTATTATTTTTTCTGGGTTATAAATTAGCTGGGGCAATAAATGGAGCTCTGACGCAAAAAACTACAGTATTTTTTGGAATTTTGTTCGGATACATTCTTCTAAAGGAAAAGATAACTAAAAGGCAATTGATTTTTTCAATTTTGCTCTTTTTCGGATTATACATAGCAATTACTCAAGGGTCATTGAGTTTTTTTAATTTCAAAATTGAAACATTAATAGGGGTGCTATTATTATTAATCATTTCCTGTCTTTGGATGCTGGGTCATACATTAACAAAAAAAATATTTACCAGAAATGAAATAACACCAACCCAAATGGTGTTCTTAAGGAATTTGATCGGTGGTTTATTATTATTTTTAACATATTTTACGTACAATCCAGTTGAAAATTTGCTATTATTTGCAAATTTAACTAATAATTTATTTTTTTTAGCTATGGGCGCTGTTTATGGAATTGGATTGTGGTTTTGGTATAAAACATTATCCATTCTTAATGTTTCACGAGCAACTACAATTTTTTCTCCCACACCTTTGATAACTGCAATTTTTGCAACGATGATATTAAATGAAGTATTTACAATTTTTCATTTGATTGGAACAATGATAGTAATCTTATCAATAATTATCATTATGCATCAACAAGAACAAATTCGCCAATAATTTCTAATTTTTTGTTTAAAGATTTTAATAAAAATGAATTTTTCCAATCATTAAATTTTAAAGAAATAAAATTTTAAGAATCATTAAATTCAGAAATATATATAATTATATTTTTGATTTATCAATGAAAAACGATTATTTTGCCAAATATTAAATCTCGAATGAACAAAAAAAAGATTTAAATATAGCGCATGATTTTTTTATATAAAAATATATAGAATGATATAAAATTTCAATTTAAAGTGGAAATGAATGACAGCAACAGAACCAAAAAATTTCAATAGTGAAATGATTTCTGTTAAAAATTTAAAAAAATATTTTGGAAATATTAGAGCAGTTGATGGAATTTCTTTTAATGTCCATAAAGGTGAAGTATTTGGCTTATTAGGCCCAAATGGTGCAGGAAAAACCACGACAATAAAGTTATTATTAGGATTACTTGAACCAAATGAGGGTGAGATCAAGGTACTTGGATTGGATCCTGAAAAGGATGAAGTAGAGATTAAAAGTCGAGTTGGCTATGTTTCAGAAGAACCATTGATATTCAAATCCTTGACGCCGAAAGATCTTTTCAATTTCATAACTTCAATTCGAAAACTAGATCCTGAAATAGCCGAAAAAAGAGCTGAACAGTATTTAGAAAGTCTAGGAGCTTTTGAATATTATAATCAACTTATTGCGACCCTATCACATGGAAATAAACAAAAGATCCAAATTGTTGCGGCCATTCTTCATGATCCTGAAGTGTTAATTTTAGATGAACCACTAGCTGGATTAGATGCAAAATCCGTAAAAGTTGTAAAGGAAATATTGGATATTCATACTGAAAGGGGCGGAGCAGTCATATTTTCAACACATATAATGGAGATTGCTGAAGAATTATGCGATAGATTAGCAATCATTAATAAAGGAAAAATTGTAGGTATTGGAACAATGGAAGAATTAAGACAACAAGCTAACAATATAGGAGCCAGTCTAGAAGATATATTTTTGAAACTGACTGAACAAGATGAAAGTGTCAATGAGATTGTAAAAAGATTGAGAATGTCCCTAAATCAATATTGAAGTAGAAGGTGGTATTTAAACAATGTCGAGAAAAGAAATAAGTCTATATAAACTTGCTAAATATACTAATTTAGAAATCGTTTTAGAAGCACAACTTCAATCAACTGGCGCAAATCAATCAAGATTAATGGAAAAATTTAAGAAAAATAAAAATTCGGTCAAGCAACAAGCTATTGCCTTAAAAGTAGTTTATGCTTTCATATTTTCAATGATTACAATTCTTCCATTGATGACCTTCCTAAATATTAAAAATCAATTAGCAAGTGTTTTATCTCAACCAGATCCCATAATGTTTAGTGGTACCATTCTTTTTGGTATCTTTTTTGTGATGCAATTTGTTTATGTAATTTTATTTGGCATGTTAAGCATAGGAGCATTAATGTCTGGAGAAATTTTTAAATGGTTTGAAACATTACCAATTTCGCGAAGATCCTTGCGTAAATTAGGATTTTATACATTATTGAGGAATTTTGATATCGCATTAATTGTCATGGCGCTTTCATTTCCAATATTAATGATTATACTTTCACAAAACATACTTTTGATTATTTCAAGTTTTGTTTTATCATTTGCAAACATTATATTTACTTTTAGCATACTTGTTATTATTTCAGCGAAAATTAGCAAGATTTTCAGGGTTCATGAAATAAAATCAAAAAAAGCGACTGCAAT
>CAZIEC010000230.1:0-2832 GCA_964538145.1 uncultured archaeon | reverse complement strand
AAAGAAAAAAAATTGAAAAATCTTATTTTAATGCCTTCCACTTACCAATAATAGTTCCAGGAAGCTCAATATTTGCCTGCATTGGGCAGCAACCCGGATAGAAATGAGTATTTGAAGTCACGTTCTTATATTCTTCAGCACAATCACCTATTACCCATACTTCTTTATCGCTTCCTCGAATATCTTCTGGAATATATGCATTTTTCCCCAATATGAAAATCGGATCTTGATCATGTTCATGCAATTTTGGAAAAGTAAAAGCTAAGCCATCTAATATCGCTCTCACGAGAGCTTTACACACGTAGCAAGGGCTACCTTCTATCACTCGAACAGTTGGATATATGCCGTTACATTCACCTGAAGGTTTAATGAAATCTCTTTTAACTTTTTCAATAGGAGTACCTAATAATTCAATCTTATCTAAATCTAATGGGCCCGCTCCTAAATGGGCGCCTAACCTAATTGTCCTGACTTCCATCGGGTCAAATCCCATTACTCTAGCACAGACTGAATCTGTAGCAACCACATTATCTCCTGCTACTATTGTATTCATGTCAGTTATTGTCATGTAATCATGTCCTCTCATTGGAATTGGTCCTTGGCCTTGTACTGCCCAAATTCCGCTTATTACAGTTAATCTTGGTGGGAGCGTTCTTACCATATCAACAAATTTTAAACTCAACTTCCCATCATGGGCTATAAGTTTATCCTCCCACTTGAAAATGCCTTGATAATTTTTCATTCCTAAAGTAACGGTTTCAAATGAATGAGTTTTCATTGCAGGACAATTAATGAAGGCAGTATCCTCTCTTGTCAGTATTTCTGGAACTCTTATTTTATCTAAGGCATTTGCTGGTTTTTTAATTTCAATTTCTACTCGTTCCATTTCATTAAAATCTACTGCCTTTCCTCCAACTGCTTCGACTGCAGATTTAATTCCAGAAACATCCAGAGTAATACGTGCTTGCCACCTTTCATGATAATCAAAAGCGGAGGTCTCGGCTGTAAGAACCTCTGCGGCATTAGCTTCTTCCAAAGCTAATTTTGTTATTGCTGCGAGCACTCTTGCATCAGTATTAGCCGCGGCTTGTAAATTAACTTTTTCTACTCCCGTTTTCTTATCAATCATTACTGAACCAAAATAAGTACAACTATTTGGTTTCAGCACCACCGTTTCATTAGGTTTAATAAAATTTTTTATGCCACCTAAAAGGTCAAACATTTCTTTTACCATTTCCAGAACAACGTTAAATTCTTCCTCGGTATATTTGCTAGGCAATCCTGGAATCTCATCACGATGAACAATCGCAACTTTTACCATTCATATTCCCTCTTTTTTAAATTGTTAGGGAGATTTTTATTTTGTAAGATAATTATTGATTTTAAAATAATTAAAATTAATTATTACATTTTTGAATTGGATACTCAAAAATATAAGTTCTTTCATTTCAAGTATTATTTTTAAAATTTTTTACGAGGGAGAGGACTACAATTGAACTAAAAGTAATAATTTTTGGAATGTAATTTAGCCCGTCATGTAATAAAAAAAAGGAGGAGTATTGGAATGTTTTAGTCGAATAATTTTGTGGAGGAATAAATTATGGGCTAAAATTTACATTCCAATACATTTAAGTTTTTAATAAAATTTTTTCTAATTCTATATATATTTCTTACTATATAAAAATGTTTCGTAAATTTTATAAACGCTCTACTCAATTATTTAAGCAAAATTAACCCTAATATAATATTGGAAATAATATCTCTATAAATCTTTTTACATAATCCTAAAAATTTAAAAACAAGTTAAGACGATTCATAGATTTAATTGAAAAAAAATTTTTTTCATTAAATTCATGGGACTTTCGTGAACTTTTTTGAACCAGATGTGCCAAATTAATATACTAAGTTTGATAACAATCATGATTTTTGAATCCAAATTACATTTTATTAAAGAGATATTAAGTGTAAATTTATAAAAATAATAATGCCTTAACGAATTATTTTAAGATATTTAACCAGATATCCTATTCAATGTAAATTTTGTCCAGATTTTAAAATATTGGAAACTTGTAAAAAAAGAAATACATGTTATTATCATTTTTTTACATTGATTTAATTAATCTATTTTTTAGACACCCAATATTTAACGCGTGGGTTTTAATGATTGTTTAATAAATTTCTTGATTTATTTATTAATTTCCTTACCAATTCCAAATTTTAGTGGAAATTTTCAGAAAAATGCTCAATGAATAAGGAAAAAAAGAAAAATTTTAATATTTTGGGCATAAAAAATGAAAATTTTTTCTTTAATTGCAATATAAATTCAGTTTAATTATAGGAATTAAAATTATATTTAACATGATGGGATGGGATGCGTTTCCCATTATTAATCCTAACGAATAAGTTAATTAAACTATGGAAATTAATTATAAATATATGATATAAGAAATAGATAAATTTTCCTTATTTGATCATTATGGAAATTAAAAATTATAACATAATAAATGTAGGTATTGGTGGTCAAGGCGTTATCAGAGCGATTCAAATATTATCTCACGCAGCATTAATTGAAGGATTTAAGGTCAGAACAGCTGAAACACATGGAATGGCACAGCGAGGTGGATCTGTCATTTCATATTTGAGATTTGGCACTCACGTTGAGGGTCCATTAATACCCAGGGGATTTTCCGATGTCATACTTGCTTTTGAGGCAAGTGAAGCTGTTAGAAACTTTAATTATGCTGGGAAAAAGACGCTTTTTCTAATCAATAGGGAAATAATCGTACCCCCAATGGTACATCAAGTAGGTTTTAATAACCTCAATTTCGATGA
>CAZIEC010000229.1:0-2873 GCA_964538145.1 uncultured archaeon | reverse complement strand
AAATAATTAAAAATGAAATCCTTAATTAACAACAAATCTAACCTTTTCAAGATGAAATCATTATCTTTTTCCTTATAATCCTTCTTAATATTACTGATAACGAAGATTTGGACCTACCAAGTCTATTTGCTAAATCTTCAAGAGAGATTTTTCTTGGGATCTCAAAAAACCCCAATTCTATCGCCATTTCCAATATCTTCGATTCTTCATAAGTTAATTTAGAAGTATCTTTCTCAAGATCATAGGGAGAATTGCCAATTCGAAGTAAATCAAATTTAATATTTTTCTCTTCAAAAACCTCTAATAACTCATCTATGTTTTTTCTACTTGAAATTAATTTCCAATATGCATTTCCTTCTCTCACTCTAACGGGAAAATCAATTAATACTCCACATTTTATAACAGCATATAAAAGGTATGGATCTTTTGTTTTAACATTTAATCTGATTCTGTATTTTTCTTTTTCGAGGATGCTAAAATCTAAAACTGAGGGATGGTTTTTTATGAAATCAATGATTTCATCCATCTTGAAGTGAGAAATTTCAATAATAGAATTTCCAATTGAATTTTCAAAATCATAGGGTAAAAAGTTTAATATTTCGATTTTAAGATCTTGAAATTTATTAAATATCTCAGAAATCCATAATGTTTCAGGCATTTTAATTTTAATTCGAGCTAAACTGGTTTTTTTAGGCGTCATTATTTCTCTTATTAAAATTCGATCTAAATATTTCAAGTAGTACCTCTGAATAATTAAGAAGAAAATTCAAACCTTTAAAAAATTAAGGGAAAAAAACGATTAAATTAAAAATTCTTTCTTATTAATCTATACTTGTTTTTAAATGAAATTCATAATCCTAGTTTTTTTCTCTTTTCTTTAATGTGCTCTAAAATATTATTTACCGCTTCTGTAATATCCGTTTCTACATGTAATACTCCTCCAGTTATGTTTGGCAATTCTTCTGTAAGAAGCTTGACTAAATCAGGGCCTCCCGTAACTGTGGGAACTGGGTTGACATATGTATAAAGCCCATATGCTAAGGCAAATATAGCATCAATTGTAGCTTTCTGTTCCATGTATTCGGGAGCAACAGCTACTACTGGTAAGTCTGGTATGGGAATACCTCCAAGTGCATCTGAAATTGCCCCAACTAAATCTGCCAATCTTCCTGTATCAGTACATGTTCCAAAACTGAGTACTGGAGGGATTTGAAGTTTTTCACATAAACTTTTTAATCCTGGACCAGCTAAATCAATAGCATCTAAAGTACAAAGACCAGCAATTTGTAATCCAGCATTTCCACACCCCATTGATAAGACTAAAATATCATTTTTAATCAATTCTTTTGTCATATCTATTGTATGCACATCCTGACCCTTATCTCTTAATGTAGTACAAGAAACTAAACCAGCGATTCCAAGAATGGTCCCATCTTTCAATGCTGATAGTAATGGGTCTAAAGAGCCACCAAGGGCATTAATGATGCTTTCAGGTGAAAATCCCACGATAGCCTTGCTCATGGGAAGATTTGTAATTGGTTCTATTGAAGATCGTCGCTCTTTAAAATTATCTATTGCCATTTGAAGCAATTGTGCTGCCTGTTGTTCTGCTTTTTCAGGATCGTAGTCTAATCTTTCTTCAATTCCTTCAAATGCCACCGCTTCTGAAACTGGAATGAGTTTAAATTTATAATGTTCTGCATATTTTGGATCAATTGACATTGAACAATTCATATCACATGCAAACAAGTCAATACAACCACTTGCCAAGATGGCTTCTTGAGTAATCCAATTTCCAGTATAACCATAGAAAATATCGTCCATTTCCCATCGCTGAATCATTTCTTGTCCTGTCTCTATATTAGCTATTATTCTAAGACCTTTAGCGCCAACAGCTTTAGCTTTTTCTTGCCATTCTTCTTTCCTAGCTAGTTGTACCATTGCAAATCCTAAAAATGGTTCATGACCATTAGGTATGATGTTTACATAATCTGGGTCTAAAACGCCCAAATCTACTCTCATTTCATGAGGTCTTGGGATGTTAAATAATACATCTTGAAGAAATTCATTAACGATTTGGCTCTGATATGCCATTGCAATGCCTAATCTCATCGCTTTTATCGCTAAACTGGCATAATACCCATCAACATTGGTTAAACAAGAGCTTGTTGATAATAAAATTTCACCATACACGCCTCCGGGAAACATGTTTAATTTTTCCCATATCTCTTGACGTTCTTTTGGTGCCAATGCTTGAACAATTCTACTTTTTTCTGTAAACGGACGGTTGAGATCTTCTCTTATAAATTCAATTAATCTTTTAGCAATATCAATTTCATTCCCTTGCGTGTTTATTCCTAATCTTTGAGCAAAATTTCTCAATTTCTCAACTTCGCGGATCGTAAAAGGTGCCTTTTTTTCGATTGCAGCCTTTAATGTTTTTAAAGTTGTTTCTGTATGGAAATGGTACGTGGAAGAACCTAAGATATTTCTGATGAGCATCATTCTCATTGCCATTCCATCAGCAGTGATACCGCAAACTCCACGTTTATCAATTGATGCATCAGATCTACAAGGACCGTTTGAACACAAATCACATCTGGCACCTTTAGTGCAAAATGGACATCTTCTATCAGGGTCCTTACTAAATCCTTGTGCTTCAAATCGGTCCCAAATATTTGTCATTCCATCTTTCTTGATCCTTTCATATACTTTCCTAACAGATTCGTGTTGAGAAATTCTTTTTCCTTCCAAAATTTACACCTTTTAAGTTATAAAAAATTTTAATTTAAGTTATAAGTAAGGTGGAATAAATTGTTATAAAAACTTAATTATAATTTATTATTACTATAAAAAATATAATAAATCTCAAC
>CAZIEC010000228.1:0-2927 GCA_964538145.1 uncultured archaeon | reverse complement strand
GAATCTTTTGGAAGCAAGAAAGCAAGATTAGGAGCATCAACATCGCAGTCCAAGACCAATACATTAAATTCTGGATCTTTTGGTGCCAGAATTGCCAATGAAGCCGTTAATGATGTTTTGCCAACACCCCCCTTTCCAGAAATGATCCCTACGTGTTTCTTACTCACTATAATCTCTCACCCATTCATTTAATTTTGAAAAAATGTTCTCAAAAGCTTTAGCACCCGGGCTCTCCATGTCATAAGGTGAATTTTTCGCCATTAAAGGAATTCCTTGACAATAGGAATTGACAATTTCTTGATCAAGTGGAATTTCTCCTAAAATATCGATTTTTTTCTCTTTTAGTTCTTTTATGAAATCATCCTTGAATCCTAACAATGAAGAACGATTGATAATCACTTTATATTTTTTCTCCATTAACTCGATTAACTCAATAATTCGCATTAAATCAAGTTTACCAAAAGGAGTGGGCTCTGTAACTGGTATGACTAAATCTGCTTCTTTTATTAATTTTTCAACATCACAATGAGCTCCTGGAGCCGTGTCGTATATTATTATATCAAATTCATCATTATTTTTTTCTAATCTTGCATTCAGTTTACTGATTGCTTCTTCTACAATAACAGCTGATCTTGCTTCTGAAACTTTTAATTCTCCAACAAATAATGCCATATTCTCGAGTTTTTTCTCATAAATTTTTCCTATGATTTTTGAATTCTCTTCAATAGCATTAACTGGACAAATTTTATAGCATAATTTACAACCAGAACAAACATTGGGGATTATAATTGGATAAGCATCTTTAACGAATAATATCGCATTGGAGGCGCAATTCTTAGCACATAGACCACATTTAGTACATTTATCTTCATTTACTTTAGGTATGAAAAAGTGAACATTTTCGCCATTCTCTAAATCTGTTCCTAATAATAAATAAGTATTTGGATTTTCTACGTCTCCATCAAGGAGTAAAATTTTTTTACCATTATCCCTAAACATGACAGCTAAATTAATTGCTACTAGAGTCTTACCTGTTCCTCCCTTTCCCCCAGTAACACAAATTTTAATTGGCTTTTTCATGGTATCCCTAAAATCGAGATGGTTAAAATATATTATTTCTTCCTCTTCCACCCATGCCCCTTCCTCGACCTTGTCCCATTCCCATGCCCCGTCCCATGCCTTGATGAGATCCTACATTAGCACCTTGCATTTGTTGGAGCTTTCCTTCGAGATAGAATTCAACAGCTTGTTTTACAGTTATATTAGAATTCTGGATGTTAAATATTTTAATATTTAATGAATTTAAAGAATTTGCAGCATTTGGGCCTAACATTCCAACTAATGCGACTGTTGTTCCATAATCAGCAATAAATTGAGTTGCTTGAATTCCCGCTCCACCCATTGCTCCAGCTGCGGGGTTTGCTATTTGTTTAACCTCAACAATCTCACCATTCTCAACTTTAACGAATGTAAAGCTAGGACATCTTCCAAATCGAGCGCTCATCATTTCATTCAAGCCGCCCATTCCCATTGAAGGTACAGCAATAATTTCCATTTTTGATTTCCTCTTTTTTAAACTAATTTTTTGAATAAATATCCATTATACTGTGTTTTTATATTTTTGAAGGTTTTTAAGGTTTATCTCTTCAAAATATAAGAAATTATAATTTGTATCAAATCAAGTTTAAATCCACTCCAGAAATAAAAATCTATTTTATTTTTTTTAAATTCCTCATGTTTAAAAAGTTGCCATGATTATTTTAATTAATGTCTAAAACATTAGATCGTCAAAAAGCGGATATTTGGCTATTCTGGTTAAAATCCATAATTGGATTTTTAAGTGGATTCAGTTATTATCTTTTCATAAGGTTATTATATAATTATGTTTTTATAAATGTGCCCATGATCTTAACTGCGATTAGCATTCCTATTTCAATATTTCTTTATGTGTTTCTTTGTCACTTCATTATTTTGCTCATCTTTTATTTGATCAATAAAAATTTCAATTTCATAAATTTTAATCAGGTAAAGTTATGGAATTTTACGCTAAATTATTTCTGGACTTTTATTTTTGTATTTTTAATTTCTGCTACAATTGCTTTTTCAATAAATTTTTAATAAAAAATGATATCTACAATGAAAAAAAATAGTACAATCAAATTGGGAATTCTAATAATCGTTATTTTAAGCATTATTTTTTACATCATTTACCCAATTCTATCTCCAATAAATTTTCCGTTAGATGTGGATTATATCGATTCTGGTAAGTTTTCTGATTGTTATTTAGTTTCAAATGTTAATGAACCCGTGCGTATAATTGATAAAATGGGAACAATAAAATGGGAAACTGATTTAAATGGATTTTTCGTGCATGATTGTGATATTTTACCCAACGGAAACGTATTAATTGCTGATACATCAAATAATAGAGTCATAGAAGTAGACATCAATGATCCTAGCAAGATAGTTTGGTCGTGGGATGCGTCAAATATAAATGACATTAATTGGACAAGATTTTTTAAAGAAAATGGTTTTGGAAATGTGGAATTACCCCCTCAAAATCTCTATTATGCTAAAGCTTGGACACATCTTAACGATGTTGATTTCATTAGTGGAATTTCCCGAGGTGTAGATTATGATTCTATATTGATTTCTTTAAGCTGGTTTAACATGATTGTTGAAGTGAATTATAGTTCTCAAAAAGAAATCGTATGGTGGTATGGACACCCAAATAAACCAGAAATAATAAATCATCAACATAATCCGGATCTTTTAAAAAATGGAAACATGATAATATGCGACTCCGGTAATAATAGGATAATTGAAATAAATTCTACTATAAAAGAAATTACATGGGAATTAAAATTTCAATTTCCACGTGGAACATTTAGAACTCCCAGAGATTGTGATTATATTGGAAAAGGACG
>CAZIEC010000227.1:1273-2961 GCA_964538145.1 uncultured archaeon | reverse complement strand
TCATTTCAATAGCAAGTGATAGTAAAAACCATTTAACAGATTTAAAACAAAAGCATGATATTAAGATACCATTAGTTTCAGATCGAGGTGCAGCTATCGCTAAAAAATTTAAACTTGATTGGTTTAGCACGGGGGCAGGAATTGAAATGAAATTTAAACAAGCATTTCCATCTAAGGTACTCATTAATAAGGATAAGAAAATTGTTTGGCTTTTTATAGGAAAGGATAAAGATGATCGTCCATCAATGGAACAGATATTTGATGCATTTGTTAATAATTTATAAAGTTTCTAAAAGGATGAGATCAGCACGAAAATTATAGGTGTTGGTTGACAACCATGCACTGGTTTTAGAAATGAATTCTTTTTATTTTTCTTTTTACTTGAATTTTATCACTAAGTTAATAGAGATATAATAAATTCACGGACGGATATTTTTTATTAAATGATTTATCATATATTGACTCGAAATAAAATTAATTTTTAGATGAGGAAAAATTGGTCAGACCGCCCATCAAGGCCGAACTTTGCTTGAAATGCAAGGGAGCTAGATTGTTATGTGGAAAAAAAACATGCCCCATTCTATTAAAAAAGTCAATTTTAAAATCATTAGCTCCATTTGAAATCGGGAAAACTCTCAGGAATAAAGAGATATTTGGTGCAAGTCCTCCTGGCTTTTTTGTTGGTCATTTTAATTATCCGAATGTTTACCTTGGGCCTCTCATACCATTTCAAGAATTTCAATTGGATTTAAATTATTCAGATACGTATGTTCTTGACACTCCTGAATTATGGTTTGGAAAAGACCTTGTGGAAATCGTTAAATATAGAAGTAGTTTAGTCCGAAATAATTTTAAAATAAATGTAAATATTTCAAGAAAAGAAAAAAAAGTTTCTCTTCCCCTGAAAGTTAAAAGATTGCTTGAAACTTCACAGGAATTGGCAATGGCAGAAAAGCCCGTAGATACCGAAGCAAAATTGGAAAAAATGAATTTTAGGATACTTTTAGATAATCATGCTCCTCCTTTAGGTCCTACTGGAATTACAAAAAACATCAAAATTGTAGATAATGTTAAAATCCACCCAAAAGTAGAATATTGCGTGAATGACACCGATTTAACTGCCACTGAAGCTGTTTCAAGATATTTATATTTTAATGGAAATGTTCCGCAATCAACAATAAAAAGAGTATTTTCTGCCGGACTATTAGGTACAAAAGATAAACGAAGATTAGTACCAACAAGATGGGCAATTACTGCCGTGGATGATATCATCTCAAAAGCTCTAATAAAAGAAATAAAGCAATTTCCTGAAATTAATGAATACTTAATTTTTGAAAGCTCTTATTTAGATAATCATTTTAAAATACTTTTATTTCCCGGTAAATTTTCTTATGAAATGAATGAAGTATGGGCTCCAAATTCACTATGGAATGTTTCTTTAAATGGAAGCAATTGGAATTTAAAACCTCAAATAATGACAGATTATGAATTTTACGAGGGAAGAAAGAATTATGCGTCCAACATTACCGGAGCATATTATGCAGCAAGGAAAGAAGTCTGCGAATATCTTTACAATATTAGAAGACAAGCACGAGTACTGATATTTCGTGAAGTGAATAGTGGCTATGTAGTTCCATTAGGAGTTTGGGTCATTAGAGAAACCGTAAGATATGCAATGAATTTTAGCG
>CAZIEC010000227.1:0-1173 GCA_964538145.1 uncultured archaeon | reverse complement strand
GTTATAATATTGAAAATAAAAAAAAAAGAAAAATATGTTATAAAATATGGAAATCTCATTTGATAAAATTGCAAACGCATTATACATTTGTTTTTCTCACAATGATATAAAAATATCAGAAGAAATTATTGAAGGTATTATTATTGATTATGATAAAAATAAAACAATTATAGGTATTGAAATCTTAAATTTTTTAGATAAAAATATAGATCTTAATGAAATCATTAAATTGGATCCTGAAGAAATTATTTTTAAGGTTGTTCAATGGCAAAAAAATTAATAAAATATGCCCTCCAGCAGATTAAACAACGAAATTTATAAAAAAAGAGAAATTATTGATTTAATGTTTTATTTTAAAAATTAAATTTAGTAAAAAAGGGGAAAAAATTTGTTAATAGATGTACATGTTCATCCTTTTTGTAAGGAAGTGAAATGGGATGACTTAAACAAGATTGCTAATGCAATGTGGGGCTTGGATCCTTATAAGAAAAAGTACATGTTAAAAATGCTAACTAAATTATCAGAAAGTGTTTCTATCAACGATTATGTAAAGCAAATGGAGAAATTTGGCATAGAAAAAGCGGTCATCGTTAGCTTTAATGTGAAAACAGCTTATGATTTAGTTTTAGTAGATAATGAGGATGTGGCAAATTTAGTTAAAATGCATCCTACCAAATTTATTGGATTTGCTGGCATCGATCCGCCCTCATCTAATGCTTTAGACCAACTAGAACATGCTATTGAGTCTTTAGATTTAAAAGGAGTAAAAATAGTACCTCCCGTCCAAAAGTTTGATATTTCAGATAAAAAATTTGATGTTATTTGGAAAAAATTAATTGATTATAATATCCCATTATGGGTTCACACGGGTCATCAAGTCAGTACTATTGGATCTATTGCAAAATATGGTCATCCGATGTTGATTGATGAAGTTGCGATGCGTCATCCTGATTTAACGATAATCATGGGGCATATGGGGACTCCTTGGTTTTGGGACGCCTATTCCGTTGTATTGAGACATCCAAATGTATATATAGATGTATCCGCTCATCCTAAACTTTATAAATACTTTCCTTGGGATGCTTATACAAATTACAATATTGAAAATAAGATTTTATTTGCTTCTGATCATCCTTTGGTTCATTGGAATCAAATAATTCCTGCTATTCAAGA
>CAZIEC010000226.1:0-2991 GCA_964538145.1 uncultured archaeon | reverse complement strand
ATTTAACGATAATATTCCTATTCCATCATCTCTTAATTCAAATTTTATTGTTTGGTAATTCATTGTTTTCTCATCTATTAAATTAAATTATGTTTCTAAAACATTCAAACACTTTTTTATTTTCATATTTATTTATTTAATAAATCTACTCTAAAAAAATAAAACTAGATTTTAATAGGGATATAAAAATAAATTTTATTATCAAAATCAAGAGAATCTATAAAAAAATACATATTTTAATTCTTAGAAACAATTTAAGGAGTTATTAAATTATTAATTTAATTAAAAAATTAAAGAATATTCTTCTTAAGAATTGCTAATTATACTAATAGAGCAAAATTTCAAATAGGAGTTGATTTTTAAAGATTGACGGATTTAATAGTAAAAATAAAAATTGATAAACGAGGGCGTTTAACCATTCCAGCAAAAATTAGAAAAAAATTACACATTAATCCAGGTGATAAACTAATAATTAAGGTTATAGAAGATAATAGTATTATTATACGTAAAAATCCTACAAAAAAGCAAGTTTTCGAAGAACTCGTGGGATGTATTAAAGAACCATCAAATATAAAGCCAGAACCAGAGATGATTAAAAAAATATGGAAGCAAAATCCTTAATTATTAGGGATTCAAATTATTAAATTTATATTTTCCATCAAATAATTGAAAATTATCCTTGTATAAAAAATGTAGCTTTAATGTTAAGTAGAATAAACCTACATATTGTATTATTAAACTAATATAAAAGAAAAAACATTGAAATTAAAGTTTTAAAATTTAATAAGTAGGAAATTTTATTTTTTCTTGGACAATTTCATAATCTTTTTCTTTTTTAATTAGAACACCTAAGAAGGGGATTTTATTCTTTAATTCTTCTGCGGTGATTCCACTTTTTAGCAATACACCAATCCAATCAAGTAATTCGGATGTTGATGGCAATTTTCGAAGGTTTGTTATTGCTCTTAAAGCATAAAAATGTTTTAAGCATTGTTCTAGCAAATTCTCTTTCAGATTTGGATAATGGAGCTTGCAAATTTCTGCCATAAATTCTTTTGATGGGAATTCTATCCAATGAAAAATGCACCTTCTCAGAAAAGCATCAGGTAATTCTTTTTCATTATTAGATGTAATTATGACAATTGGTCTATGTTTTGCTTTTATGAATTCTTTAGTTTCCTTGATATAAAATTCCATGACATCTAATTCCTGCAATAAATCATTTGGAAATTCTATATCTGCTTTATCAATCTCATCAATTAATAATACCACTTGTTCATCGGAGACAAATGCTTCTCCTAGCGGACCAAGTGTAATATAATCGTGAATATTATCAACATCCCTATCTTTTGACCCAAATCTACTATCATTCAATCTTTGAACCGTATCATACATGTAACAGCCATCAATCGCTTCCGTGGTACTCTTTATGTTCCAAACAATGAGTTTCTTACCCAAGCTCTCAGCTATAGCATGAGCTAGCATCGTTTTACCAGTTCCAGGCTCACCTTTAACCAACAAGGGGCGTCCTAAAGCTATCGCTACATTTACAATATTTCTAAGCTGAGGATCTGCCAAATATTTGACCTTATCGGTCTTAACGTCTCCCTTGAATTTATTAAACGAACTTTCCATAAATAAACTAAATAATCTAAAAATTAAATAATTTATGAGTTATCTGATATTATTGGAAATATTTTTTTAATTTTTAAGAATTTTATAAAAAAATTTTATATTATCAATTTGATTAAAATAATTTATGCCTAAAAAACTTAGTAAAAATCATCAAAAATACTTGCAAGGGTTAGAATATCTTAAAAAAACAGGTTTTGACCTTACTATAGTTGATGACAGTTCTCCTATACTTCCCACGACTTATAAATATAAAGAACATTCATATTTTGATAATGATAAGAGAGATATAAAAGCACCTTACATATTTAATAACCATCTTTTAACAAAAGAATTTTTAGAACATTATGATATAAAAACTGATGTTGATATAGCGAGGTACTTGCGAATTATTTCAATAATTTTAACAGGTTTTGTTGGACCTGAAGATGTAGATGATTTTAAACTCCATAAGGAAAGATTAAGAAGATTCTTTTCAAAGGAGCCTTCTTTAAAAAGAACTTCCATTAAAGATGCTCTGCAAGCGTATGATGAATATTTTCTCAAGATTAAGAAAATTTCGGATGAAAATTATATTAATTTTGGTGAAATTTTAAATGACATTTATCAAATCTATGAATCAATTGATTTCTTTCCAGGGGATAGCAGTATTCATTTAGATTCATCATCTTGGGAAGATGAATACCTTTCATGGCTTAAGACCCCTGAAGATTTGAAATATTTCCAAAATATCGATGATAATAAATTAATCGAGATTTTGAGTGATATAAAACAACGAGCAATATTTTTGGAAAAACTAAATTCGCATGATATAGGATTTTATGAGGATAGAGAATTAAAGGAACTTGTTTCTGAGAAAGGAGAACGAGAAAAATTATTGAATAAAATTCAGGATTGGATTAAAAATCAATCAATATAATCTCTTTATTCTTTTTTATACTTTTCAAGAGCTTTTTTTAAAGTATTAATAGCTAAAACAGCACAATGTTTATGGTTATCAGGCAGGCCATTAAGAGCTTCATCTATATCTTTAGGTGTTAAACTCTTAGCATAAGATACGGGTTTGTTTGTTATCATTTGAGTGGTTTGGCTTCCTGCCGCAACAGTTGCTCCGCAACCATCCGTGAAAAAAGAAGCTTTTTCGATCAAGTCATCTTTTATTTTTAAGTAAAATTCCATCGTGTCGCCACAAGGTCCCTTATAAGAGGCAGAAACCGTTGCTTCTAAACCATCCATCCTGCCCCAATTAATCGGATCATGATATAGTTTCACTATGTGTTCGTTAAATTCTTCGATTTCTTGTCTCATTATTTCTTCTTGCAACTTTTCTACAAATTCATCAAATTTGTCCCTACTCAT
>CAZIEC010000225.1:0-3006 GCA_964538145.1 uncultured archaeon | reverse complement strand
TGAGCAGTTCGCCATGGGAACTTTAGGTATCCCATACGACTTGCATGGCTTAGTCTCACCCAAATAGCAGTCGGGTCCGGCAGGATCAACCGGAATTAATTATGGGGCGGTCGCAATTTTCTTTAAGAAATATTGGCGATTCCCATCTTTGAGGCTCTTAATTAAACTTTCTTCAGTTATAATTGATTAAATTATAACCACATGTTTTGTATCGCATCTTTGACGGAACTTTTCATCTACACGGTAATTAACCGTAATCCAAGATTACACCGGAATAGATGCGATTTTCAAAAAAATATAAGGTAATATTCGTTATAAATTTTTTCCTTTTTTACCTCTAAATTGCTTTTAATTAATTTTTAAAAAATTGGACTTTAAAAATGTTATGTTGGATAAATAGATGTTAATTCAAAATCAATATGAGAGGAAAATTGATGGACTTAAAAGAAAAAATTGGTACTTACTTGGATCAAATCAAGCGAATTAGAGGTGTAGAAAATGCCGTTTTAACTCAAAGAGATGGAAATCCAATTCAATCGTCTGGAGTATGGTTCTCTAAAGATGAAATTTTTAATGTTAGTTCTGCTACAAGTGCAATTTACAATGTAGGAATACATATTCATCCTCACGATTTAAAATATATTTTAATTGAAGGACGAAAAGCTAAAATTCTTATTGCACCATTGCAGGGAAGTATTCAACATTCATTAAATCGAATCATCAATAAACAAGGGATTTTTGAAAGTGATAATGAATATTTTATTGCCATTACAGCTCAACCAGACACGAATCTTGGAGGCATTTTTTTACAAACAAGGGAGTGTTTAAAACAAATAAAAACAACTTTAATTACATCTGGTGAATCTTTTAAACCCCCATTAATCCAATTTAATGAAGAACAAGTTCAAAAAATTTTAAATAGCTTTAATGTAAAAGAAAATGAGGAAAATCAATTGGAGATTAAACCTTTTTCTTTGAATTTATCAGATAATCTTTTATTTGAATTAAGGAAGGTTTTGAATAATTTTTCCATCGCCATTCCTGATCTTCATTATGCTCACGTAACAATTGAGGGGGGATTCATTGCTTCGAAAATTCTTAAACAAAATCCAATTCAAACAAAAAATAACATCGACAAGCTCTCAGCAATGAGTTATTCGTTATTTCAAACTGCTAATCGTTGTGCTTGGCTTTTGAAAAAAATGAATGCTGATACCATTTTACTTGATTGTGAATACACTTTTCATTTTATATATGGAATGGATCGTGCGATATTTAGTGCTGAAATCGGAAAATTCAAGCAGAAACTTGGTTTAATTCGCTTAATCATACCTCAATTTTCAAGAAAAATCAATAATATACTAAAAGAAGCCTCACAAATAAAAATTCCTAAAACTTTTGATATTAAATCGATATTAGGAGAATTAATAATTAAATAAATATAAAGTTCTTTTCCCATGAAGATTATTGAAAAAATAAGTAAAAGTGAAGCAGCTTTAATCTTGTTTTCCATTTTGAATAGAATCCCGGTAATCATTTTTGGAGATAATTCAGATGAAGTCAATGATATTTTAATTGAATTTTCAGAGATGGTAAATTTTCGAAAAGAGTTTGTTTTTTACACCGATTTCATTTCTAACGATGAGTATGAATATTTAATTCAAAATGAAAACATAGATTTTAATTCTCAACGCTTTCTTGTTAGATGCCCATGTAGCGTTTCAATAAAAGCATTGAACCAATTTAATGAATTTAAATCTTGGCTAATTGGATTTGAAATCCCTTTACATAGAAAAGATTTTTTACATTTACAGGATTTAATTCTTGTTAAAATTAAGAAATATTTGAGTATATATCTTATTCAAAATAAAGTATCACTAAAATTTCATGGAATAAATAAAAAAGGTTTGGATTTATCATTGGAATACAAAATATTGCAAGATATTTTTGAGAATACTGAAAAAGCAATAATTAAAATGAAACGCGTTTTACAGGAAAAAATGAATAGTGAGATTTTAAATGATGATCTTACTAATACCTTATTAGATTTTACTAATGAAAAACAAATTTTAATAAAAAACATTCTTCAAAAAGAGGTTCAAGATTTTTATTATGGAGCAAAAAGAGCTTTCTTCATTTTGACGAAATTAAATTTATTAAAAACATTTGATATAGATGCTAAAATTGGAACTAAGACGTTATTCGAAACAATAAGTTATTATGATGCCTCCATTGAGAGGCTTTTAAACTTCATTTTCAATGAATGGGGTGAAAACTTTTTGGATTTAGTAGATGATGGGAAAAAAACAAATGTTCTTGATAGCATTCAATCATTATGGGGTTGAAATTATCGTGATTATTGATAATGAAAACAAATTTATCCAAGTAAAAATTGTTTATTATGGCCCCGCAATGTCAGGTAAAACAACTTCAATAAAATATCTTTTTTCACATTTTAATAGGAAAAATGAACTCGAATCTATTGAAAATTCTGTCGGAAGGACTTTATTTTTCGATTTTGGGGTTTTAGTATTCAATGGTGAAGATTGGAATTTAAAATTTTTAATATATACCTCAACGGGCCAAGATTTTTATGCGAGTACTAGGCCAGCAACTTTAAATGGTGTAGATGGAATAATATTTGTTGCAGATTCCCAAATTGAACGTTTAGAACATAATATAAGGTCCTGGAATGAGTTGGTGTTGTTAATGGGAGATTATATTAAAAAAATTCCAATAGTTATTTCATTAAATAAATCAGATCTTTTTCTTGAAAAAAATATTGAGAATTACGCCTTTTTAAAAAGAATAGATTATTTTTCATATGAAAACCTCTCAATTGTAAAAACTTCTGCTTTAACAGGTAGCGGGGTTTTAGAATGTTTCTATAAACTTATAAGTTTTCTTTTCCCAGAGTTACAGATGATTAATTCTAAATAGATTTAGTTTTAAATTAATTCATATTATATTATAAAACATTAATGCATAATGGTGCTTCTGCCGGGA
>CAZIEC010000224.1:0-3007 GCA_964538145.1 uncultured archaeon | reverse complement strand
CTTATAGTAACAACTTCTTGTTTCATTTCATTTGGTCCTATAATTAGAGTAATTAAAACACCTAAATCATTAGCTCTCGACAATTGATTTTTTAGGTTTTTAAATCTATAATCAACTATACATGGAAAATCTTCTTCTCTCAATAATCTTGCAACTTTCAGAGTGTATGGAACTACTTCTTTATTGATAGAAGCAATATAGATTGTATCTGTATTGTCTTTTTCCCTTATATCATCTGGTATGAGTTTGTGAGCTTTTAAAAATAAAGAAAGCATTAAAACACCCATTCCAAATCCAATGCCAGATATTTTTTCATCTGAAAATAATGATAAAAGATCATCATATCTTCCTCCTCCAAATATACTGCGTTTATTTTCTTTTCCAGTATCATAGACTTCAAAAACAATTCCTGTATAATAATCAAGACCTCGAACTACAGCAGAAGAAAAACTGCAATATTTAGAAATGTTTGCATTAGAGAGTAATTCCTCAAATTCTTTTAATTCTAGATAACCCTTAGTTTCATAAAATTCTTTTGGGATATTATCAAATTTATCAAGAAGTTCTTTGATGGATTGTGCCTCTCGAAGTTTATATATTCCTTGGACTACATGTTCTTCTTGGAAATTGTCAAGAACATATTTTTCAAACTCTCCTTCTTCTAATTTATTAGATTTATCAAGAATTTTATATACTAAAGGTAATTTTTCATTTGATATTCCTATTATGAGTTCGCATACTTTATCAATAAATCTCCTATTATTATATAGAATTTGAAATTGTTTTTCATTTGCTCCAAACTGTCTGAAAATATCAACCACTATGTTAAATATTTCTAATTCAGCAAAAAGACTATTTTCTCCTAATATATCCACATTTACTTGCTTGAAAGAGCGTTTTCTACCTCGTTGAGGACGTTCATATCTAAAACAAGTTGGAACAGAATACCATCTAATTGGTTTTTTAAGTTCTTGACTTCTTCTAGCAATCATTCTAGCTAGACTAGGAGTCAATTCGGGAATAAGAATTAGCCTTTCTCCTTTTTTCTTTTCCACGATGAATGATTGCTCATTAACAAGCTCATCAGAGGATTTAGCAGCAAAAATTTCAATGGGTTCTATCAATGGAGCTTCAAACTCTTCATATCCATAAAGTTCCACGACATCTCTTATATTATCAATGATCCAATTGATTTCTCTTAAATCTTCTGGATAATAATCATCCATTCCTCTAAGAGGATCTTTAGAAAATTTTTTTGACATTTAGTAGATCAACCATATTAAAAACTGATTATGTATGAATAAGTTTCTTGAAAATTAATTTTTTCGGAATTTAAAATAAGTAAGAAATTTGTATCATATTATAATTATTAGAAAACCAAAATTTTGAAAATGATAAATTAGAGATATAAGAATAAACTTTTATATCAAAATGATGAAAGAATAATTTAATTAATTTTAAAATCATTTTAATTAAATAATTTTATTTTTTATAGCCAGAGTTGATTAGATTTGAAAGAAGATTGGAAAGATAGCATCTCCACACCAGCTCTCGTTTTAAATTATGATATAATGGTTAAAAATATAAAAAAGATGGCAGAATTCGTAAAAGAAACTGGAGTAAACTTACGACCTCATTTAAAGACAGCAAAATCACCCATAATAGCTCACATGATTTTAAAAGAAGGTGGGGCAAACGGTATAGCAGTAGCAAAAGTGGGTGAGGCAGAAGTATTTGTTCAAAGTGGCATTGATGATATTTTAATTGCTAATCAAGTGATAGATCTGGACCATATAAGAAGATTAATGTTATTAAATAAATATGCCTTGGTTAGGTGCGCTGTTGATTCTAAAAAAAATATAACAGATTTAAGCAAGCAAGCCGTTCATCATAATGTTGAGTTAGAAGTTTTACTAGAAATAAATTTAGGTTTAGGAAGAGCAGGAGTAGAGCCAGGAGAGCCTGCTTTAGAAATTGCTAATTTTATAAAAAACTCTCCAGGATTAAAATTAGTAGGTTTACAAGGTTATGAGGGTCATTTAACTCCAATGATGAATTTAGAGCAAAAAGAAGCAATGACACACGATTGCATGGAAAAAATTGTAAATACAAGGAATTTATTAAATGAAAATGGGTTTGATATCAATTACATTTCAACTTCAGGTTCTGCTACTTACATGTATGCTGCTAAACATGAAGGGATCACAGAAATTCAACCTGGAACATATGTATTTTCTGATGAGCATTTACATCGCGTTAATCCTTTATTTGAACCTGCCGTTACGGTTTTAACTACAGTACAAAATCAAACTGGAAAAAAAGAATTCACATTAGATGCTGGCACAAAAGCAGTGGCTACTGGAGATGGCAAACCAGTTGTAAAAGGGTTTCCTAAAATTAAATTTCGAGTAATAAACGAGGAGCATTCACAAATAAAATCCATTGGAACGGAATTTCAGATTGGCCAAAAAATTGAATTGATACCCGCACATGTATGTACAACAGTTAATTTACATGATCATTATAATGTTGTCAAAAATGGTGAATTTATAGGGAGATGGAAAATTTTAGCAAGAGGAAAAAATTATTAAATGTTTAAGGTGAAGAATTATTATGGTTGATATTGAAAAGATTCATCCAGGTACTCCTGTAGCAGGACCTTACAGTCCGGGCATAAAAGTTGGAAATTTACTTTTTATTTCAGGACAAGGACCTGCTCAAGGCACCACGGATATTAAAGAGCAAACAATATCTACTCTTGAAAATATCAAGAAAATAGTAGAAGCTGCTGGTGGAACAGTAGCAAACATCGTAAATATTACCGTTTTTTTAAAAGACATGAAAAATTTTGGAAAAATGAATCGAGCTTATCGAAAATTTTTTGAAGACAATGGAGTTACTGAAAAATTTCCAGCTCGAACTACAATAGAGGTATCAGACTTGCCCGTGCCTAGCATGTTATTAGAAATAAATGCTATTGCAGCATTATAAAAATTTTTATTTTTTT
>CAZIEC010000223.1:0-3026 GCA_964538145.1 uncultured archaeon | reverse complement strand
CTACCTTTTCTTGCATCAAAATAAAAGGCAACTAAAACAAATATAGCATTAGTAATAGGACTGGGAACTGCCTTATCTATTATGAGATAATTTAATGGAAATGAAACAATAATGATTGTAATTAACGCTCGCACAGTTCCTCTGGGCATTCCTAATGGCTCAGATTCAATTTTACCATTTTTACTGAATCGATTAATCAAGCACCATAAAAATAAAATCCCACCTAATATCCAGGAAATCATATTTAATTTAATGATTATTTCAAATTTTAATGTTATTTAACTCATCATTAATATTTACCATATCTAAACTTTAAATTATTTTTCAGGGAAATTTGATAAAAAACTTAACTATAAAATGCTAGAAAAAAAGTTAATTAAAGCAATTTTTTACTTTTGTTGTCTTATTTGTTCATAAAAATTAATGATGATTCTTACTCTCTTTTTAGCAACTTTTTTCGAGTACTTCAAATATAGTTTTTCCTTAAGATTTAAAATCTTGTTTTCTAAATGGTTAATAACATCATTGATACCCCCATTATTTAATACTGTAAAACCAATTGTTCTATAAAGCCCTATTGCACCTAAAGCGTCAATTTTATCCGCATCGGACAATATTTTGGCTTCTAAGCTTTCAGCTGGAACACCACTCGAAAAAGAATGGGATTTTATACAATGAATGATGGCATTGATTTCTTGTTTAGTTAAATTCAAATTAGAATTTTTGAGAAATTTAAGAGCAATCTCAGCAGAAATTTCTGCATGATTTCTTTTAAAAACATCCTCTTTCTCTTTTTTTCTTCCAATGTCATGTAGCAAGGCAGCTATTTCTAGAATCTTTAAATTTGCATTTAATTTTTTTCCCATTTTAATACACAAATTATAAACTCTTAATACATGAGGATAACCATGAATGTCGTCATCTTCACTATTCAAGCGTGTAAATTCCTTTATCTCGGATAAGATTTTATCTGATATCATATATTTGAGAAAAACGCATCCTATTTTAAATAATTTAACTAATCTTTTTTAGCATATTAAAACAATAATAAAAAACTTTTCCCAATTAAATATAAACCATAAAAAGTAGAAAATAAATAACTTTTAATAATATTAATTTGAAATCTAAACTTCTTCTCCTCGCCTTCGAGCCTCGATCTCTTTTAAATCTTTTCTCAATACCTTACCGACTAATGTTTCTGGAAGTTCTTTCCGAAATTCTATTAATTTGGGCACTTTGTAAGGTGCAACATGTTGTCTACAAAATTCTTTTATTTCTGCTTTCATTTCCTCAGATTCTTTATACCCATCTTTTAAAACAATGTATGCTTTTACTTTTTCACTTCCAGGAATATCAGGATTGGGAACACCAATTATTGCAGCATTTTCTATAGCTTCGTGTTCAAACAGCACATCTTCGACTTCTCTTGGATAAACTTTAAATCCACTTACATTTATCATGTCTTTCTTTCTATCTACAATATAGAAGTAGCCATCTTCATCCATTTTACCGATATCACCAGTAAGTAGCCAACCATCCTTTATTTGGTTAGCAGTGGCTTCAGGCTTATTCCAGTAGCCTTTCATTACTTGTGGACCCTTTATCATTATTTCTCCAGCTTCTCCAAGTGGAACTATTTTTGTATAGTCATCTATATCAACAATCTTAACTTCTGTATCTGGAATGGGCATTCCTACGGATCCAATTTTTCTTTCACCTTGGATTGGGTTTGAATGTGTAACAGGGCTACACTCTGTCATTCCATAACCCTCTATAATTTTACCACCAGTTCGTTCTTCAAATTCTTTTAAAACCTCTGGAGGCATGGGCGCAGCACCAGTATTACATATTCGTATTGATCGCAAATCTTTAGCATAATCTTCAAGATCATCACGTTCTAACAACCGCATGTACATAGTGGGAACTCCTGGAAACATAGCTGGGCGCGTTGCTTTTATAATTTCGAATAGAGACTTATGATCACGTGGATCTGGATTTAAAGCAATCGTGGAACCATTATAAATAAAAATATTCATGCATACTGTTTGCCCATAAATATGAAATAATGGTAAATTAGTTAAGCCAGTATCTTTTCCAGGTTTTGCTTCAGAACCCAACCAAGTATAAGTTGCGATGCAATTAGATACAATATTATAATGTGTAAGCATCGCTCCCTTTGGGAGACCCGTAGTACCGCCAGTGTATTGAATAACAGCGATATCCTCTTTGGCATTAGTTTCGAATTTTGGTGGATTTGGTTTTGTATTATTTATCAAATTTATAAATTGAATCGTTCCAGCAATTTCAGGTGGATTTCTTGGAGCATTTAAAGTATAATCTAATACATTAGTAATAATTACATGCCTTAATCGAGTTCTATCTCTTATTTTATTGATTTTATCTAATTGTGCATCCCATACTATGATGATTTCTGCACCAGAATCATTTAACTGATAAGCTACTTCATGTTCAGTGTTTAAAACACTCACGCATGTGACAATTCCACCAGCTTTCAAAATACCATAATAACTCATGATGAATTGAGGAAAATTAGGGATCATTATAGCAACGACATCCCCTTTTTTCACACCAAGATTTACAAGGGCAGTTGCCAATCTATCAGTAATATCTTTCAATTTTTTATAAGTTATTTTGTTTTTCATGAACCAAATTGCCGTTCGACTACCAAATCTTTTTGCAGAATTGTCTAGGAACTCGTATAAATTCATTTCTGGATAATCAATGTGGGCTGGAACGCCTGGGTCATAATTTTTTAACCATGGTTTTGATGCATATGGGTTTTCTTCACTCATTATTATTTTACCTCAACAATAATCAAAAAAATTTTTAAAAACATTAAAAATAAAATATTTTTTTTATAATTTTTGTAAAATTTAATGAAACATTATTTAATAATTACTCGTTAGGTTATCAATCGCTAAATCAGCGGCTTCACAGACATAATCACACTTATCTTTAACTAACTCTTTTAATGCATTAATCACTTCTGGAGTATTTAACTTGAT
>CAZIEC010000222.1:0-3105 GCA_964538145.1 uncultured archaeon | reverse complement strand
CTCCAAAAATCTTTTTTTAAATATTAAAAAAATAAAGGCAAATAATCCATAAATTCCAAATACAAAAATAAAGATGATAGGGTATCCAAAAATATTTAACGAAGGTGGATTAATATAATAGTAAAATCCCACCGCAGATGCAGTTAAATCTATTATTGGTTGAAAGCATATGCCATAGAATGACACCAATAAAGAGGTTTTAATGATATCCTTAAAAGTTAAAAGATTTCCCTTTGTTTTTCCAATTGAATATCTCCCCAATTCAAATATTAACATAAAACATGGAAATATACTTATTGGATCTGTGATTAAAAATTCAGTTTTACCTATTTTGGCTTTAATGTATGGTGCTATATATATTTCTGCGACAGAATAAAATCCTGTAAAAATTTGAATAAGAATAAATAAAGCAAGAATTATACTGGTGATTAACGTTGTTTATAATCCATATACTTTAAAACTATAATAATAAATTAATACCCAAACAATTATAGAAACCGTTAAATTAACATATAAATATATTAAATCGATGATTTTTTTTCTAACCTCTTACGGATAATTATTATAATTAATGGAATAATAGCAAGAGACCCAGCATACATCAGCATATCTAATCGCAAGGAAATGATTAAAAATACTATATTTGTTATTATAATTACTACATAACATGTGATAATGATATCTATCAATCTGAATTTCATTTTGAATTATCGATTATAATGAATTTATTTTCTATATTTACATTTAACCCTAAACCAATATTTTATTAAATTTTTATCAATAAAGAAAAAAAATAAAATTTTTTAATATTTATAGATAACATCTTGCGCAACACTCTTTTATCGATTTTTCCAACTGAGGTTAATGACATTTGCTTTACAAATTCTATTAAATTTCAATTGATACTGCTATTGGATTTATAATTTGAGATATCATTGGTAGTAGTATTATAATATGAGAGTCATTAAGTAAATATTGTTAGAGATTCTTCAGAATTTATTTATGAATATAGGTGCAAATTATGTAGCAGGGCATTTAGAAGAAATTTAAATCAAATTTTGAATAATCTTTTAACTTCTAGTAAATGTTTAGTTAGAAAAAACATAAATAAAGAAAAATTAAAAATTAAAAATTGGAAAAAAATTTATTCTAAATCAACAATTACTTTTATTTCTTCGTGTGGAGGATGAGCCAATACATTTAACATCTCTGGTACTTCTTCTAATTTTATTTTTTTGGTAATGACTTCGTTTAAATTAATCTTACCTTGTTCTAGCATATTTATCGCGATTCTAAAGATATTTTGATCATAACCATAAACGCCTCTCATTGTTATGTTATTTAAAGATAATTGCATGAAACCCCGCATTTCAAATGATTCCACATGCAATCCGATCACGGTAATATGACCACCTTTCTTTACTAATTGAATTGAGGTCATATAAGTATCGGGGACCCCCACACAATCAAAAATGTGATCTGGTCCTATCTTATTTGTCAATCGCGTGATTTTATTCCACATGTTTGGTTTAAAAACTTTATTAGCTCCTACGGCTAATGCCCTTTTTTGTTTGGATTCAACTGGTTCAAGAACATATATTTTACTTGCTCCAGCGGCTTTTAAAACTTGAATGGTCATTAAACCAATTGCACCAGCCCCAAAAACTACGGCATTATCTCCTAATTTAAAACCAGATTCTCTAACAGCATAGATGGCAATAGAGAGAGGTTCAACTACGGCACCTGCATCATAACTCACATTATCAGGTAATACGTGGGCTCTTTCAGCCTTGACATTTATGTATTCCCTCATTGCGCCATTTTCAGTAGTACCCAACGAATAATTTTGTAGCTTGCACATATTTTCTTTTCCTTGTAAGCACCAATAACATTCATTACAAGGTAATTGAGGATTTACGGTTACTCGCATTCCTGGTTTTAATTTTTTCACGCTTGCTCCAACATCTTCAATTTCACCAGAAAATTCATGTCCAATGATATTTCCTGGAATGTACATTCCCCCCGTTTGGTATGATTCCACATCGGATCCGCATATTCCAACACGTTTCACCCTAATTAAGATTTCATCATCTTGGATGGATGGTTTTTCAAGTCCATCTCTTATTTCCACTTGTTCTTTTCCTAATAACACGATTCCCTTCATTAAAAATAACCTTTTATTATATTGTTTAAAAAAAATTTATTTAAAAGAAAATTCTCTCAAAATATACTGTCAAATTAAAGAATGCCCATGCTCGCCATTAATTTTGTAGCATCTGGAGTTGCCCAAGCAATCTTTACATCTAATACAGCCGGCTTTCCTGAATTCTTGGCGCGTTCTAAAGCAGGTTTAATTTCATTTGGATCAATAACGACTTCTCCATAACAACCAAAAGACTCGGCCATTTTAGCATAATCAAACTCTGGCAAATCAACATCAATATACCTCTTGCCCATTACAAGTTTTTGTCCGGATTTTATCATTCCCCAAGCATTGTTGTTCGCAACAACATAAATGAGATTATTTAGCTTCAATCTTGCTGCCGTTTCAAGATCTTGAACATTAATCATAAAAGCACCATCTCCTGCTAGAGCAACTACTTGCTTATCTGGTTTAGCTAATTTAGCTCCAATTCCATAAGGAACAGCAACACCTAATTCTCCCATTGAAACTGGTTGGAGATGTGTCAAGGGAGCTCTATCTTTGTGAAAATCTATTTGTTCAATGGCATAACATGATGTATCACCAGCATCTAAAATCAAAATTGCATCTTCATCAATAAATTCTAATAAATCTTTTACTAACCTTTGTGGTTGAATCGGAACCTTGTCCTTGGATGCTTTTTTCAGAGTGCTTTGAATCTGATTTTTGCGCATCTCAGCAAGAGATTCAAGCCAATCCCTCTTTTCAACTTTTTCTCCTTTTTTAACTTCATTTAAGATTTGAGCAAGGAATTGCTTGCAGTCGCCAACAATGCCTAATGATATAGGCTTTGCCCGGCCAATCATTGATGGATCAATATCAACTTGTATCATTTTTTGGGTATCTTTCCAAAAAGGTTCGTCTCCATGAGCCATTGTATAGGAAAATTTACATCCCAAGGC
>CAZIEC010000221.1:1951-3209 GCA_964538145.1 uncultured archaeon | reverse complement strand
TAGATGACAGGCTTGAAAATTTGCAAACTGCTTTTGCTTTAGGCATGAAAACGATTAGATTTATTCGGGAAAAAGAAATGCATCCATTTTGTTCTGAATTTCAAGTATCAAGTTTTCAAGAGTTACAAATGACAATTAAAAATTTTTTTAATTAAAGAGATAAGAAATTCTACAATTATTCAGATTTTGATTTAATTTTTAAATTTATTCGCTAATTGATTAAAATTTAATGAGTAAAACTTATTTTAGCTATAATGAAAGTAGAACACGGTATTAAGCTTCATGAATCTTCTTTTTTAATGGTGCTACCAGCTTTTTTTAATGCTACATTTTTAAATTTAGTTTGAAATCCAGGTTCATAATTCATGTATTTTGGAATGGGATACCTTAAACCAGCATCATGGGTTGCTTTTAGACCGTTGCAAATTAATTCGAGTTTTTCTTTTGGTATCGAGAACATTATTTCATCATCTTCAGCTCCGCCCCATACCCTATCACCATTTCCTAATATTACTAATTGAGGTTTTCCCGTTAAAATGGTTTTAATCACTCCTTCTTGACAAGAGCCACCCCTTCCAGCAGCAGTGAACTCCATTGTTCCTCCTTCATAATAGAGGTAAGATTGGATCAGCCGCATGGCTTGGGCAGGATTGCAATACACTTGTATTACATCAGGAATGATTTTTGTTCTAGTTAATGGGGATATGATTAAACCCTCACATTTCTTTTCAAGCATGTATAGTTTTTCAAACCATTTTAGAGATATTTCTTCATTATTGGAGTATAATTTGGTGCTAAACTGGGCAGCAAATCTTAGTGAATCATCAGTTATTGGATCCCACCTATAAATCGTTCTGGCGACCTTACAGGCGCAATCCTCTTCTGTAATAGCCATTGTCCACCCATAAGTTCGAGAAATTTTGAAATTTTGGCAGATAAAATTTTTTACTTTCAAGTCTTTTAGTGGTCTTTTATAATGTTCCAACAATTCTGATCTATCGTACACGATTTTAATGGCAATGGGAAAAGTTTTTAATCTGAGATATTTTTCTAAAGTTAAACCTAATTCTTTATAATGCTCAAATTCATTCATGAGAATACACTTTATTTTGTTCAATAAATAATTAAAATTTCCATTAGATCATATTTCTTACTTAATGTTTATATCTTTTTTCCATCATTAAGAAATCCTTATTATGTAAAGATGCTTAAATTCACTTGATATGATGCGAAAAGGTTTGGATGAAATTGATTCATT
>CAZIEC010000221.1:0-1851 GCA_964538145.1 uncultured archaeon | reverse complement strand
CCGGAAGCAAGATTGAATTGGAAAATATTAAACCAAGGATTAATCTATTCTGTAAAAGTTGAAATCATAAAAGATTCCAGTGAAATTGAAAAAGTATCTTTTCATGTAGAAAGCAACCCAAATCTCAAGTTAGTTATTGATGGGTTGTTAGGTACGGGAATTTCTGGAAAAATAAGAGAGCCCATCTCAACGATTATTGATTTTATCAATGAGAAATTAAAGACTCAATTGAAATTACCCATAGCTTGCATAGATATTCCTTCTGGATTTGACCCTAATGTAGGTCTAATAAATGATAAATCCGTGCGACCAGACTTAGTTATAACTTTTCACCGTATTAAAAGTGGATTAAAATCCAATCGTGAGTTTGCTAAAGAAGTAATTGTTAAACCAATAGGGATTCCTTTGGAGGCAGATTTATTTGTTGGACGGGGTGATGTTCTTCCAACACTTAAGAAACGTGCTATTGATTGCCATAAGGGCCAATTTGGTAAAGTTTTAATAATAGGAGGGTCAAAAGATTATTCTGGTGCTCCAGCATATTCTTCGCTTGCTAGTATTGCATTTGGAATAGATTTGGTAATTACATTCGTTCCCGATGTAATTGGTAATGTTCTTAGAGGTTATTCACCAAATTTAATTGTCAGATCATCAGAAGGAAATCATTTAAATGAAAATTCTCTAAATGAACTAATTCAGCTCGTTAAATGGGCAGATGCAATTCTCATGGGACCTGGAATGGGAACTCACGAGGAAACGGAAGGATTATTATTAAAATTATTAGAAAAAATTAAAATT
Organism: uncultured archaeon; assembly: GCA_964538145.1. Classification (GTDB taxonomy): domain Archaea; phylum Asgardarchaeota; class Lokiarchaeia; order Sigyniarchaeales; family SOKP01; genus SOKP01. Next base: position 1,053 of record CAZIEC010000221.1, on the reverse strand, counting down.
GAAAAGAAAAAATGTGTTTTAGATGCTGATGCTCTTAAATTAGTAAAAAACCATTTAGAAGCATTAAAAGGCATTGAATTGATCTTGACACCTCATGCGGGTGAATTAAAAATAATATCAGGAATAGATCTCCCAAGATATGATAAGATCGATGAAATTTCTGAAATATTATTAGATTTAGCTAAAAATCTCAATGTTACATTGTTATTAAAGGGTGCATATGATTATATTTCGGATGGAGAAAAATTAAAAATAAATAAAACGGGATGCCCAGAAATGTCCATAGGAGGTACGGGAGATGTTTTATCCGGATTATGTGCATCTCTTTTATCAATAGGAAATGATCCATTTAGTTCTGCTTGCTCTGCAGCATTCATTAATGGATATGCTGGTGAATTATGCAAAAAGAATATCGGAGAAAGGTTTACTTCTTTAGATTTAATTAGTCATGTAAATGATGCAATAAGCAAAATAAGAAATTACAGCATTAATTTTAAGCAGTAAATTGATATATCATGAATTTTATTTCTGCTATATTATTTTAATGAATTTTAATAAATAAAAATACAAAGAGAAAAAAAAAATAATTTATTTTGGTATAACATTAATTTTTTATTAATGAAGACTATTAAAATTATATTAATAAGAATATATTTTTTTAGGAAGTCATAAAATGCAACTATTTAAAATTAATGACGATGGCTCAACAACAGAGATTAAAACCGATGGGCCAATAAAGGACGTTTTAGATTCCTCAAATTGTTATGTTTTAGTTTCTGATGAGTCAAGAAAAGTATACTTATGGAAAGGAATTAATAGTACAGTTAGATCAAAATTTATAGGAGCTAAAAGAAGTCAAGATATCAGGGGACAAGTTGGGATGCATTTTGCCGTTGTACCTCAAGATGAAGGTGAAGAAGATCCAGAATTCCTAAATCTGATTGGAGGGAAAACGAGAGGAGGAATTGCAAAAGAAATAAATGTCGAACAAACACCTGTTAAGAGAAGTTCTCCTTCAGTTCACCCCTTAAGAGAAAAAGATCCATTTGGAGC
>CAZIEC010000220.1:0-3240 GCA_964538145.1 uncultured archaeon | reverse complement strand
AGCGGTATTTTTTGGATTCTCTAACCTTATTTGTCGAAATGTTTCTAAAAATATGCTGGATTCTAAATCGCCAACCGTACCACCGCATTCAATCAATAAAACATCCAGATCTTCATTCTGTGCGATGTTTAATAATCTTTCCTTGATGATGTTTGTAACATGGGGTATTAATTGAACAGTTTTTCCTAAAAATTTTCCCTTTCTTTCACTTAATATTGTAGTGAGATAAATTTGTCCAGATGTTATGTTATGAGAAGGGTGCATTTCAATACCAAGGAATCTAGAGTATGTTCCAAAATCTTGATCTATCTCCGATATTTTATATACTCTTTCATCTGAACCAGGTACTGGTTTAAATTCCCAGACATCTTCAGTAATGTAACATTCTCCGTGCTCTAAAGGATTTAAAGTACCGGGATCAACATTTAAATATGGATCAATTTTAACTACAGAAACTTTAAAACCACGAAATTGTAATACCTTGCCGATGCTGGCAGTGACTACTCCCTTGCCAATTCCACTCATGACACCTCCCACGATGAAAATCAATCGGCATTGAGAGTTTTTCTTTTCCATGATGAATCATTCTCCTTTAATACAAGTATTTATAATCTTACTTATTTTAAAATTCTTCCAATAATTCCTATTAACTAAATGTTATTTAATCAGAACCTTGTTTTAAAACTTGTCTCATGAAAATATTTTCAATCAAAAATATAAATTAGGAATTAACATTAAAAAGAATTTCGAGTAATAAAAAAAGGTAGAAATTATTAATCATTTAATTCATGCTCTACTTGCCCTTGAATTTAGGTTCTCTTTTTTCTTGCAGAGCACGTGTTGACTCTCTCATATCGTGGGTTTTGAAAGCTGCCCTTAGAGCTTCATTTTCTTTATCAAGAGTTTGAGAAATTATTTGTCGGAAATAATCATGCATGGTCTTTTTCATTAATTTTAAAGCAACGCTAGGGCCTTTTGGCGGTATTAATTTTAAAGCTTGTTCTCTTGCATGTGGTATTAATTCTTCTGGAGGTAAAGCTCTATTTATGAGACCAAGTTTTTCTGCTTCTTTAGCATGTATTTTATCTCCAAAATATAAAATCTCTTTTGCCTTTTGAAACCCTAAATAAAATGGTAAGACAAAAGAAGTTCCAAACTCTGGCACGATCGCACGTTTTACAAAGTAAAATCCAAGCCAAGTATCCGGATCATCTGCCATATAAATTAGATCGGCACAAGCTAAAGGCATTGTAATACCCGCTCCAACTGCTAATCCATTTATAGCTGCTATTACTGGCTTTGAAAAATCCCAGAATTTTAAACAGATTTTCTTCTGAGCAATGTCTAGAAAATCTATCTCTTTTTTTAGTTCTTCAGGAATAGAAGTTAACATTTTCATATTAAAATATCCTCCAGAAGAGAATGCTCTTGCTTCCTTGCATCCAGTCATGATAAGCACGCGAGCATTCTTATCTGCCTCCATATCGTCTATAACTGTAGCAATTTCAAGAAATGTTATGAATGAAAAGGCATTTTTGCGCTCAGGGCGATTAAAAGTTATGGTGCATATTCCATTCTCTTCTTTTTCATATATGATGTCTTGAAAATCTTCAATTTTCATATTAATTTCATTTTTTATTGTCTTAATTAATTAGGATTTTGACATTTTACTTTATAACTCTTTCTAAGTAAGGGTGAATTCTAAATAATCTTCAAATTAAAACGAAATCTTAATAAGAAACTTAAATTTAGAATAGTAAATGATTTAAATTACAAGTGTTTCTTTAATAACTCCTTTAATTTTTAATAAAATATGTTCTTTCATATAAGAAATTTAAAAATAAAATTAAACTTAATTTATATCATTTTAAAGATTTGACGTAGTGATAAACTCATTATATATTGCTGAATTTGGCGTGTTCCTCCACCAATTTCGTGGATCCTTGATATTCCTAATAGATCTTGCATTAATGTATTATCACAAACTCCCGCTCCTCCCATTAAATTTGCACATTCATAACACACTTTTTGACTTAATTTGGCACTACGAGATTTCAATTGAGAAGCTGTGGTTACAAGGGCTAAGTTAAATTCTTTTGGCAATGTCCCTGATTTCTTTATTTTTTCATCAATTAATTGGCACACGTTCAATAATGCCAATGTTAAAGTCATTGTCTCTGCCCACCTGTCTGCCAATGGAAATCCCACACCTTGATATTTCAAGATTTCTATATTAAATTGCTTGCGCATGTTGGCATATATAACTGCATGAGACAAGGCATTCCAAGCTTCAGCAACATTTAAACAAGCAATTCCTAACCTTTCTAAATTTAATCCTTCAAATAAATGCGAACGACCTTGACCGGGTTTTCCCAACACGCACTCTGGTGGAACCCTTAAGTTATTAAATTTTTCCTTACCAACATGCATTCTTGGAACCCAAGGAATATTTACTCTCTCAGCGTGCCATCCTTCCCATGAGGTGTCGACTAGAAATTGTGCCATTGTATTTCCATTATTTTGCTCAGTTACGGCATATATTACTGCCCAATCGGCTTTTGAACCATTTGTTTGATAAATTTTCTCTCCATTAACAATAAAACTACCATCTTCTTGTTCTTCACATGTAGTTAACATGTGAACAGCATCAGAACCTCTTTCGGGTTCAGTTATGCATATGCATCCAATTTTTTGTCCAGTCACCAATTCTTTTAAGGCTCTTAATCTAATCTCAACGCCGTCATTGTGAAGCATTAAGGGATTTATTGCTAATACAGAAGCACCAGACCCCATTGCCAATTGGGGATCAAAAAATTCAATTGCTAAAGTCCTCATTAGTTCAATAGTCATTCCATATGGTTCATAATCTAAACCAATATTGTCAAACTTGTGCATTCTCGTGATAAGTCCAGCTTTACCTATTTCTGGTATCCATTCATAAAAATCTTCATGATGTGTTATATTATTTTCTTCCTCAAATTTCTGAAAGAACTTTTCAGCTTGTTTAAGAAAGTTGAAATGTTCAGGTTTAAGAAAATTCATTAGATTAATATTTAGAAATTTATAACGATTTTTTAATGATAATTTTTCTAAAATCTCATCATTAATGCATTGAACTTTCCCTTTTTTTCCAACCATTTAACTCATCTTAAAGGATTTATTTTTAATATAAGAAGTTATTACAAATTTTATTAATATTATTAGACCATACTAGTATAAATATATGAAAAAATTGAATTA
>CAZIEC010000219.1:1879-3259 GCA_964538145.1 uncultured archaeon | reverse complement strand
TTAATGATGAGCAAGTATGATGATGATTCAACTAAATGCCAAATTTGTCATTCAAACAAGTCTCCCATAACTGGAGGCGATTTCTATTCAGAGGGGCGATTTTGTCCATCATGCGATCGTCCCATACACATTTCTTGTGCTTCGCAATGGGCAAAAAAATCTGAGATTGGCAAGAATATTTTTCGATGTCCCTTTTGTTTTTTTCTATTGAAACTGCCAGAATCTTCATTATTATATAGTGAAATGAATGATAATTTAATGAAAGAAAAGCACGGTAGCTTGATTGAAAAAGAAATTACAACGCGAATGATATTAGTAAGTCCAGAAGAAGTTCAAAAAATAGATTCTTCTTGTAATTATTGCCATGGAATTTTATTGGATGATATTAATGTTTATAAATGCGAGAATTGTGGAGAATGTTATCATGAGCCTTGTTTGGAAAAAATATATCAAGAATTTCAAGCATGTAGGAACTGTGGTGCTAAAATTATTTTTTGATAACTTGTTAATTTAATGAAATATTATAGATCAATGAGATAAAGTTAAAAATCTTAAAATATTTAAGATAGCATGCTTTTTAAATAAAATATTGCTTTTTTTTAAAAATTGAATGAAGGTGATTATAACATTGGGAGATTCTTATAAAGAAAAATGGATAGTAACGTCAGCTTGGCCATACATAAATGCCATTCCTCATCTTGGGAATTTAATAGGTAGCGTGCTATCTGCTGATGTTTTTGCAAGATTTCTTAGATTAAGAGGTGATGAGGTTGTTTTTGTTTCTGGTTCAGATATGCATGGAACACCTGTAGCAGTTGCTGCTAAAAAATCTGGAAAATCCACTGAAGAATTGGCAAATCAGAATCATGAGATAATTAAGAACTTATTCGATAAATGGGAAATCTCATTCGATAATTATACTCATACGCATAATCCAACGCATATGAAATTCGTGCAAGATTTTTATATTAACATTCAAAAAAATGGTTATATATTTGAGAAAGAAATTGATTCACTTTTCTGTGAGAAGGATAACCTTTTTCTTCCTGATAGATTTGTCGAAGGTACTTGTCCTCACTGTGGTTATGAAAGTGCTCGAGGAGACCAATGTGATAATTGTCAAAAGTTGTTAACACCTTTAGAATTAAAAGAACCAAGATGCACAATATGTGGAAATCCTCCAAAAATAAAAAAAACACGACATTGGTATTTAGATTTTCCTAAATTGCAAGAAAAATTAAAAGAATTCTTAGAAAAGAATAATGTATTATCTAATAATGTGAAACAAATGTGTCTCAATAGCATTTCTGAAGGATTGCCGGCAAGAGCAATAACTAGAGATTTAGAATGGGGGATTCCAGCGAAATTCAAGGGAGCTGA
>CAZIEC010000219.1:0-1779 GCA_964538145.1 uncultured archaeon | reverse complement strand
AATAAAAAAGCAGCAGGACACGTGTTCAATATATGCATTCAAGCGGTTCATGCATTATCAATTTTATTAGCACCTATAATTCCAAAATCTAGTAGAAAAATTAGAGATTATTTGAACTTGCAACCTGATAAAAGCTTCAATTGGAATTCTATTAATGATAACGCAATTAAAGCAGGACATAAAATTAAAAAGTCAATTCCACTTTTCGAAAAACTTGATATTGAGGAATTAAAAGCAAAATTAAAATTAATTAGAGAAAAAAAAGAAAAAGGTGAAAATATGGAAACCATTTCATATGATTATTTTCAAAAACTCGATATAAGAGTTGCTTTAGTTGAAAGTGTAGAAAAAGTACCCAAAGCAGATAAATTATATAAATTAACTATTGATATTGGAACTGAAAAGAGGACAATTGTAGCAGGATTAGCCAAATTTTATAAAGCAGATGAATTACTTGGAAAAAAAATAATAGTATTAACTAATTTAGAACCTAGAAAATTACGAGGAGTATTGAGTAAGGGAATGCTACTTGCTGCAGATGATGGTAAAAATGTTTCAATCTTAACAATAGATAAAGATATTCCTCAAGGTTCAAAAATAAGATAAGCATGTTATTGCTTTTATTATAAAAGTATTCATTCCATTATTATTATTTAATTTAAAATAAAAAAAAAGAGAATTAGACGCTTAAGAATCCTAATTCTTGCATTTGTTTTTTAATCTCGCCTATTTTTTCATTAGTTAATGGAAATTTCTTCCAATAGATTATAGTACAAATTAATAATATTATTGCTGGAATGATACTCATGTGAAATCTAATTCCCAACTCCGCTAAGGGAGTCTGAGTAGGAGAACCTTCCACAAATCCAGTAAATTCGTGAGCAATTGCAAATATTGCTATTTGGGCACCACGAGATAATCTACCGAAGAAGTTTTGCACTCCAACGGTAGCTCCTCTAATATCAGATTTTGTTAAAACGATCCTTTCATCCAACACATCTGAGAAATAAACGCTCATTAACGCCCAGAAATTCCCCATTGTAAAGCCTAAAATAACCATGTATACCATTGAATCTATGACGCCAACGTAAAATGCGGTCAAGAAAGTTCCTATTGTCAAGAGAAAACCCCCTATTACAGCCATTTTTTTATTATTTCTCATCCTTTTAGCAATCATTACCCAAATAGGTACTGAAACGATCGCACCGTTTAAGAAAGACGCAAAAAGCAAGATGATGTCAAATTCAGATCCTTTTAAAACATAACTAACAGCGTAAGGAATGGAACCTGTTAAACATCCCGTGGTTACATTAAACCCAAATGCTAAAATAATATAAATAACAAAACTCCTTTGTTTTAGAGTAGACTTTAATGCAGATATGAAGCTCTCAGGTTTTTCTTTACTCAAGTAATACCTATTTCTTAATTCTTTTGATTCAAACATGCCTGGTAAGAGTAAAACGGTGACCGTCAATAAAATGAACATTGAAACAATAGCCATTCTCCCATAAGAAGCGGATCTCCCTTTAATGAAATTAAAAATGGAGGAATTATTGTCGCAGCAGGTAACGCTAACATACTTAAAGGTGTTGACCAACCACTAGCCTTTCTTCTAGCAGAAGGTGTTCGAAATTTATCTGGAAAAAGGGCAGTAACGTTCACGAAACACATCGTAGTTAAAGTATCAAAAAGACAAGTTGTGAATATGATCCATAAAAAGATTGGTATTGGTTCAGCAGCCGCATTAGTTACTGGAGGCATGAATAGCAAAACAAATAC
>CAZIEC010000218.1:0-3277 GCA_964538145.1 uncultured archaeon | reverse complement strand
AGTAAAACTGGGAAAAATGTCACGAAAACTTTTGAAGTTCTTACAGAGCTGACATTAGAACGAGTAGAAAAAGGGTGATGTTATGGAAGATAATAGAATATTAGCCCTTAGTTCTCTTTTTGATGCATTGGGGGTTATTGAAAAAGGAATTGAAAAAGTTTATCATTATCTTCTTGTAAATAAGCGAATAGATAATTTAAAAGATGTTGCTTCTCAATTTGACCTCTCTTTAAAAAGGTGTTATAAGATATGTTCTGTTTTAAATGATTTAGAACTGGTACATATTTATGATAGACCCATGAAAATTCATTTATCCACTCCAGTTTTGCCTATTTGGCAGAAATTAGTAAATAATAGGATTGAAGAGTTAACGTATGAATTTCAAGAAAAGAAAAAGAGGGCAGAAAGTGCTTTAGAAGATTTTCTGAATAAATATCATATAAGTGAAGAAGTGATTCCTGAATTTGTAGAATTTCGAAATTATGATTTGAAAAATTTTTCTGAAACTTATTCGGAATTTTTGGCAAAAAAAGAATGCAAGATTGCTATAGGCATAAAATATGAAAATGATTTAATATATCTTTTAAAAAAAAATAGTATTGAAAAATTACCTAAAGATATTAAAGATGGAATTGATGAAGGCATATTGAGGTTCAAGGAAAATCTTAAAAACTTGGATATAGAAGTTATCTTAAATGCTGAACTTCTAAGAGAGCTCTTGAGCATGAATGAGTTTAAAGTTTTATCGAATTATTTAGATAAATTTGATCTTGAATTCAAGAAATTCCTAGTAAATGTAACTTATGATGATTTTAGCAACTTTATCTTAACCGATAATGAATTGATACAACCTAGTTTTGATCCTTCTAAAAAGTTAATAGGAGCTTATTTATCCCGAAATAACAATATTTACCAAATCTTTTACGATAAGTTTAAAGAGTTATTCGAGAAAGGAATTCCAATTAATGAATTCATCAAAGACCAAGAAGATATCAAAATAAAATACTTGAACCCCACTCAATGTTTTGTCTTATGTTTATTATAAACTGATAAAAAACTAACTTTTTCAAATTAAATTAAAAAGTAAAATTAAATAAAAAATATAATAATAATATTAATTCATTTTTTTTGTTTTCTTAATAAAGCTTGCCTAAATTTCTCCAATTGTTTTCTTGGAGTAACTGTTGGCCTTTCATAACGTTTTAATCTAGATTTGATGCCAAAAAGATACTTTGCAATGTCTTTTAGCTTTTCTATATCATATCTCATCATCATGGTAATTGTTTCCATTTGTGGCGAACCACCACCATGTAAACCAGCAACTTGTAATAAGCCTGCAAATTCTGAAACTGCTAGAGTTTCAATACCTTTAAAACATTTATATATATTTTCTGGTTTTACTCGTGGATTTCTTTTCAAGTATTTCATTGCTAGTTCACCTACCTCTTCATGAAAAAATGAACCTTCAAAGGGAAGAGTTGCGATTAATCCTCCAGAAATATCTGCTAACATTTTATATTCTTCGTAAATCATTTCTCCAGCAAGTCTCCTTCCTGCATTTGTAAGAATTTCATCAGGAACTTGAGTCCCAGATGGAGCTTTTTCTGAGTGCTTAGCACTTGATTCTCCTGCTGCAAAAACTAATTCTGCGGTTCCAATTAAATGTGAAAGTTTATCTTTAACATGTGATGTATTTTCTATTCCATTATATTCAGCAACTAGCGCTGCTGCACTAGCTAAAACCTCGGACATAGCTGGTTTGCAACCCGTATAGCTATGACGATGATAATGGGCAAACATTAAAGCTAAAAATCCCGCATATGGAGTCTCTCTTGGATCTCCATTGCCATTTAGGAAAACCCTCTCTTTCGGAACAAAAACATCGTCAAATATTATGAATGTTTCAGCATCTCCTAATTTTGTTTGAGGCATGTCAAAATGTTTACTAGGTCTAATATTTGCTGGTCTTGCAAGGAGCTTGACGCCGTCCCAATCTGCTGGAAGAGCAAAAGCAACAGCATAATCCTTGTCTTCAGGGCCCATGTATCTACAAGGAACAACGATCATTTCATCAGCATAGGGAGTGTTTGTAATGTTAATTTTACACCCTCGTACTATTATGCCATCTTCTCGAGTTTCAATAACACGCAAGTATTGGTCGGGATCTTCTTGTTCATGTGGTCTTTTAAGTCTATCTCCTTTTGGGTCCGTTTGAGCACAACTTGCTACCAAATCTCTTTCCTGAAAGTATTCTAAATATTTTAAAAATCGTTGATAATAATCAGATCCTAAAGCTTGATCCATCTCATAAGTAATTACTGATAAAGCATTTAGAGCATCGATCCCCATACACCTTTGGATACAACCACCAACTCTATGGCATAATAAACGTGTCATTTTCTGTTTTTTAAGTAAATCTTCTTCATTTTGATGAATATGGGTAAATCGATTTATCTTCTTTCCCGTAATATGACTTGTGGCAGTACATAAATCCTCCCATTCAGGATCCTGGGCTAGATCGAAGGTAACTTTAACAATATTCATCCCCCCTCTCAAGCGAGGATCATCTCGACCAACTTTTTCTTCGCCAATGAAAATATTTGGTTTCATTTTCTTTAAATCTTCAACATATTGTTCAAAAGTGCGCATTCTTTATCTCCCGTTAATTTTTTTTTAATTTTAAAAATAATATTTGAATTTTATTTTAATATATAAACATTTAGAAGTAATTAAATAAAATTTCTTAAAATTTTAATTGATTTATTTATTAATTGCTTTAAGTATTAAAAAAACTTTCTTTAGTGGGACAATTCTGAAAAATTAAGGCTAAATATCACAAAATTCGAAGAATCAGATAGGCAATTTTTATTAATTGATTTTTTCCTTGAAAATTCAAGATAGAATTAACATGTTTTTAATGGTTAAAATTAGTCCAAAGCTCAACAGATTAAAAATAAAAAAAAAGAAATTCATTTAGAGTTTAATAATTAATTTAATCATATCGTTTTCGCGTGAATAATAACCAGAAGAAACCCAATACGCCCAGAATAAATGCAACTATAATGACATAATTAGGCCAATATGCAGCATCGAAAGAAGCTGGGTTTGAAATCCATCCTATGATCGAAGATACACTGGTTATTGCCATTATGCTTAAAACAACAAGACTTATACCCAATGCCCATTCTTGTTCTCTAAACATTCCCAAGCCTCCTACAATGCACCAAAATCCCAAAACTGCTGATAAAAGGCCTTGGCTTCCAAAGAATGTTAAAGC
>CAZIEC010000217.1:0-3297 GCA_964538145.1 uncultured archaeon | reverse complement strand
TCCTTTCTTATTGGTATTTCCCCCGCTTGTTTTGGATCTCCTAAATCCAGTCCAAAAACGCAACTGGTATGAAAATGAACCGTTCCGCCTAAATTGTAAGAGAACCAAGGAAGACCATGCTTTTCAAAAACTTCATTTAATCCGTTAGATAATCTCGTGGCAGCTTTAGTGGCTATTTCAGTTGCGTTATACTTTTCAACTAACTTTATGGCATTATATGCTGCCGCACAAGTAAGAGGATTGGCTGCTAAAGTGCCACCGCAATATGCTCTTTTTCCACCACTTACCCCCGCAGCAATGTATTTCATTATTTCTTCTTTTCCTCCTAAAGCAGCTGCTGAGGGATAACCATGTCCTACAATCTTTCCAAATACAGATAAATCTGGTTCATATCCATAATAAGCTTGGCCACCACCCATGTGTAATCTAAAAGCGCAAACTACCTCATCAGATATTAATAAAGCCCCATTTTCATGACATACTTCTTCAACTTCTTTATTAAAACCAGGTCTTACTGGAATTGCTCCAGATTCACCTCCCATTGGTTCGATTATGACAGCAGCTACTTTTCGCCTTTTTTCTTTAAAAAATTCTCTTAATGCTTCTATATCATTGGGAGGGACTGATTCAGTATATTGGAGTACTGGTTTTGGGATTCCATGAGATTCCAATCTTTTAGTACCCGGCACGTGCATATCATACACGAGTTGATCTGACCATCCATGATAAGAACCTCCAATTTTCACGATCCATTTTCTTCCAGTAGCAACTCTAGCAACTCGGATTGCCAACATGTCTGCCTCAGTACCAGATTGTAGCCACCTAATATTTTCACATGAAGGAAAATGCTTTTGTAATTGTTCAGCTGCAAGATATTCATATTCATTTGTTATTCCATGACAAGGACCAATGGTTTGAATTAACTCGATTATTTTTTCAGTCAATTCTGGATGATTATGTCCTAAAATAATGGGTCCACCGTCCATTAAAAAATCAGTCAATACAACATCATCTATGGTTTCCATGTAACAATCATATACTCTCTTGCTTTCCAATGGAAAAGGAAAGTTAAAGGCCAAATTGTGCTCAACCCCTCCTGGGATTATCTTGCGCGCTCTTTCAAAAGCTTGCTTGGATTTTGCGTGCTTTTTCTCATATCTCTCAATGATCCCCCTCAATTCTTCGGGCTTAAATTTCTTGATGGGATTGCTCACAATATTTTTAATTTTCTCTATTTTTTCTTCATATTCCATTCAAATCATCGAAAATATTTAATTTTCCTAATTTATATTATTGTTTCTTAAAATAAAAAATATCCTTACCAAAAAAAAGTTATTAATATAGGATTTATTACTTGATAGTTTTAATATTCAGTTTATATTGTAAATGACTAAACCTTTATTTACCAATTGAACCTTATTAAATATTATGACCGATGAAAAGAAATATTGTTTGATTTTTGACCATGGCACCGGCGGTCCTAAAACAGCAATCGTTTCAATGACTGGAGAAGTCCTAGATTGGGCTTTTCAAGAAGTTCCATTGCTAGCTACAAAAGGTGGTGGGGTTGAGCAAGACCCAAGCGATTGGTGGAGTGCCATGATGAAAACTGCTAAAAAGGTCATTGATAATGGTAAAGTTCCCGTTGAAGATATCGTTGCAGTTTGCAACACGAGTCAATGGAGTGGTACCGTCGCAGTCGATAAGGATGGAATCCATCTAATGAATTCAATTATATGGATGGACACGAGAGGATCAAAATATATTGCTGAAGTTTACAAGAGTATTTTCCAAGTAAGTGGATATCCTCTCTTCAAGATATTAAAATTATTAAAAATAACTGGGGGAGCCCCGGGTTTTTCTGGAAAGGACCCAACTGCTCACATACTTTTAATAAAGAACGAGTTTCCTGAAATTTATGAAAAAACCTACATGTTTTTAGAACCGCAAGACTTCATCAACTTAAAATTAACTGGGAAATTCGCTACCACGCCTGGAACGGTCCACTTGCATTGGTTAACGGACATTAGGGACATTAATAACGTGCACTATTCAAAGAAATTGTTCAAAATGTTCAAGCTTGATCCAGAAAAATTTCCAAAAGAATTGAAAAATTCAACTGATGTATTAGGTCCGCTTAAAAAAGAAGTAGCAGACGAATTAGGTCTTAGCAAGGATGTCAAGGTAATAATGGGTGCGCCGGATGTTCTATCAGCGAATATAGGTTCTGGTGCAGTTAGAGATTATGATGGTCATATCTATATAGGCACTTCAGATTGGATTGGGTGCCATGTACCTTACAAAAAAACAGATATTGCCCATAGTATTGCAAGCATGCCCTCCGCAATTCCTGGTAGATACATATTGGCAAACGAACAAGAAATTGCTGGTGGTGCTTTATCATTTTTGAGGGATAAAATATTGTACCATAAAGATGAACTCCTTAAGGAAGAAGCCGTGCCAGATGTTTATAAAATTTTCGACAGAATCGTGGAAAAAGTACCTCCCGGCGCAAACAACCTCATTTTTACACCATGGCTAATTGGTGAAAGATCTCCTGTAGATGATCACACCATCAGAGGAGGATTATACAATTTATCAATAGAAATGTCTAGAGAACACATCATAAGAGCAATTTTCGAAGGCGTGGCTTTTAACATCAAGTGGCTATTCATTTATGTGGAAAAATTCATTCAAAAGTGGAAAATGAAAGCTAACCCAGGAATGACCAAAAAAGATGTGGTCATGCCCGAATTGAACATCATCGGTGGAGGAGCAAATAGCAATATTTGGTGCCAAATTTTTGCTGATGTACTAAATAGAACAATCAAGCAGGTAAAAGATCCAATTCAAGCTAATGCTCGGGGAGCAGCTTTCATAGCATCTGTTGGATTAGGATACATTAAATGGGAAGACATACCTAAATATATCGAGTTTTCAAACATATTCAAACCGAATCCAGAAAATAGACCAATATACGATAAATTATTCAAGGAATACTTAAACATTTACAAGACATTAAAGAAAATGTATAAAAGATTAAACGAGTAAAAAATAAATTATTTTTAGTCTACTTTTTCTTTATTTTTTTAATTAAATCTGGAGATATCCTGCGCCTAATGAATTCTTTAATCAAAATCATCCTATATCTATTAATCGTTGATAAAGTCAAGTTATTATCCAGGATCTTGATGAGATCCTTTTCTGATATCTTTTTTAAGGGCGTTAAAGTATCTCTCGTGAATTTAACATCCTCAAGAAACCTCAATATTAAATCTGAGAGTATCTTATATGATT
>CAZIEC010000216.1:0-3314 GCA_964538145.1 uncultured archaeon | reverse complement strand
ATAAATGTTAGCGAAAAATGGTTTGATGAAGTGCTTAAAAAATTATTAAAAAATAAAACAATTGGATATAACTCAAATACTAAAAGATATTATCTGATTTTTTAATTAGATTCTCTTATCATTTTACTTTTAAAGAATATTATTAAGGTTCCAATTCTTCTTTTACTTATTGATCTTAAGCTTTTTAACAAATCAAATCAAATTGAAGTTTAAATGAATATTACAAAAGAAGAACAAAAAGAAGTTATTAAAGTTTTAGAAAGCCAAATGCTCACGTTATTGCACGGAGAATATGTAAAAAAATTTGAAGAAGATTTCGCAAGATATATTGGTGTTAAGCATGCAATTGGTGTTAACTCAGGAACTGCTGCCTTGCATGTAGCCATTGCAGCTCTTGATATCGGACCAGGGGATGAAGTTATCGTTCCACCTTTTACTTTTATGGCTACTGCTAGCAGTATCATCCACAACAATGCAATCCCAATTTTTGCGGATATAGATAGCAGAACTTATACCTTGGATCCTAAATCAATAGAAGAAAAAATTACCGATAAGACTAAAGCAATAATGCCTGTCCATTTAGCAGGAATAACCGCTGATATGAGAAAAATTAACGATTTAGCACGAAAATATGACATTGCAGTTATAGAGGACGCTTGCCAGTCAATTGGAGCTCGATGTTATGGGAAAAAAGTAGGGTCAATGGGAGATATTGGTTGTTTTAGCTTTTATCCATCAAAAAACATAACAACTGGCGAGGGTGGAATGATAACCACGAATGACGACCATCTTGCAGAACAATGTAGGCTAATCAGGCATCACGGTGAATCATCTTGGTATGTCTATAATAGATTAGGATATAATTACCGAATGACTGAAATTCAAGGTGCAATAGGATGGGTACAACTAAAAAGAATTGATGAATTCATTAAAGTTCGAAATGAAAATGCTAAGTATTTGTCTGAAAGCGTTAAGGATATTGAAGGAATTGATCCACCTCATGTTCCAGAGTATTGCGAACCAGCTTTTAACTATTGGATAGGTAGAATGCATCCAGAAATTCTAAATATGGATAAGGAGACATTTTTAGAAAAATTTCCACGAAGTAAGACATTATACCCCAAACCACTATATAAAACTAAATTATTTCAAGAAAAGATAGCATACCCTAAAGGATGTCCATGGAATTGCCCGCATTATGGTAAACAAATTGACTACAAGAAAATTAATTTACCTGTAGTTGAAAAAATAACAAAAGAAATTTTTGCACTTGATATTCACCCCAAGATTTCAAGAGAAACTCTTGATTCATACATAGAATTGATGAAAAAATTATCAAGATAAATTTAATATCCAAGTTCATAATATTAATTTTTTGAGCATGACTCTAAAACGTGTTGAAATTTTTGTTCATGGTAGAGTACAAGGAGTATTTTTTAGATATACAACAAAAAAAATAGCAAAAAAGTTGGGATTAAAAGGGATCGTTGAAAATATGGAAGATGGAAGCGTACACATAATTGCTGAAGGTTCTAAAGAAAATTTAATAAAATTGATCGAATTTGCAAGAAAAGGACCTAAAGATGCTATTGTAACCGAATTTAAATTCAAATTTCAGGAGCCTAAAAATGAGTTTAAGCATTTTTCTTCCTTATAATTTAATTTAAATAAAATATTTATTGATTTTACCTTATTTTTATCCATTCGATCTCTAATTAACGTGATACTAGCATATTACTTTTTGAAATAAATAAATCAAACATATTAATTATTTATGAGACCCATGATTAGGGAATTAGCTAAGAAAAACCCGTTTAATTCATTGAATCAAGAAAAAATCAGGTTCAAAACCCCAATATTATTCAAAATGTATGGTTTTTTAAACAACTTGGGTCTTAAACTTGAAAATAGGTATATTTTGTGCAATTTCATTGATCAAAATAGTAATATTTTTGGTCTAAAGGGAGATATTTATGACAAAAACGATCAATATTCCCTTGATCAATTGTTTCTATATGCATTAAGAAAAGCAAGAAAACATCAGCTATTAGATTATTTTTATGAGGAGTATTGCCAAGGAATAAATGCCATACTCAGTAAAAAGTCGTTTTGAATATTATAATCTCAGATAAAATTAAAATGAACATCAAAACTTTAAAAAAAGTGCATGTTCATGACAAAATATTAAAAAAGATAACTTTATTATCAATTTATCAGAATTAAAAAAAATAAATAAAAAGTTAGAATTAATATGACAGCATCTAACTATATTATTAAGATTGTTTTACTTGGAGAGGCTAATGTTGGTAAAACATCAATTGTTCACCGATTTGTTGAAAATAAATTTCGAGGAAATTATAAAGCAACATTAGGTGTTAATTTATTAAAGAAAGAAGTAGATCTAGGTGATGATGGAATAGTCTCTGCGCAAATTTGGGATTTAGGGGGACAAGAAAATTTTAAATCTTTACGTAAATTATATCTTGAAGGATCAAATGGAGCCTTAATCATTTTTGATGTAACAAGTAGAAAAACTTTCGAAAAACTTAATGAATGGATTCAAGATTTCAGAAAAGCAAGAGGAGATGAGCCTACAATATTAATTGGGAATAAAAATGATTTAAAAAGTAAGATAAAAATTACAGATGAAGAAGCCCGAGCATATGCAGAAAAAAATAATATGGAATACATATCTACTTCTGCTAAAACAGGTGAAAATGTTGAAGAAGCCTTTAAAAATCTTACAAGACTCATTATAAAAAAATATGTTAATGAATAACTTTATTACGGAGAATTATTATTCCTAATCGTGTTGTTTGAAAATTTTTTAATTCAACCTTAAATTTTATTTATAAAGCATTTATAAATGATAATTTATTTAAATAAAATTATATAACGCATAACTCAATTTTTTAGTAATAATTTGATACTTTTTATTATTTATTATAAATTGTTTTTGAATCACATTTAAGTATGTTGATGTAAAATGCCAGAAGAAGAAATGGATGAAATGGAAGAAGAAGAGGAAGAAGAAGAGGAGGAAGAGGAGGAAGCTGAGGAAGGCCTAGATTATAAAATAGAAAACGTTGTAGCAACCGTTACTGTTGAAATCACTGAAAAAATTGATCTAAATCAAATTGCTCGTAAGCATGCTGATGTTGAATATAACCCAGAGCGATTTCCAGGTTTAGTCATGAGAATTGAGAAACCAAGAGCGACAATTCTTATCTTCTCTACTGGAAAAATGGTTGTTACTGGTCTTAGAAAAGCGTCTGAAGCTGAAAAGGTTGTTGATAAAGTTGTAAAGAATATAA
>CAZIEC010000215.1:0-3387 GCA_964538145.1 uncultured archaeon | reverse complement strand
GAATCTAATAAAGATCTGATCACTAGTAGACCTTTTAAAATTTTCTTTTCTAAATTGAATAGTGTCTTGAAAAGATTAGTTTTTTTCTTAAGATTTATTCAAGAATTTTTTTTATGATGTCTTCTAATTGATTTTCTGTAATATAACCGGAACTTTTAATTAGATCATGAACTATAGATAAAATCTTAGGTATCTTTTCATCGAAATTTTCATAACCTAGTTGCCTACATTTTATTTTTATAGCTTCACCATGAAGTGTGGTTGGCCCAAAAATGATCTTTTCTTCTTGACCTACAACATCTGGACGATAAGGGGTAAAGCACATCCAATACTTTTCTTTTTTCATCGCACTCATTACATGAAGCTCACTTTCATGAATGAAAGTATTTCTTCCCACTACTGGTTTATTAAATGGAAGTGGGATACCAGATATCTTTTCTACATGTTTGCTTAAATCAAATAATTTTGATAGTTTAATTCCAGTATTAACTCCATATAACATTTCTAATGCTACAACGACTTCTTCAAAAGAGGTATTTCCCGCACGATCGCCTAATTTATTTACGACAAGATCCATGTATTCGACACCTTGTTCTACAGCTGCAATGGTTGAAGCCGTGCCAAGACCAAAATCATCGTGCACGTGTATGCCTAAGGGTGTATTCCCAACAATTTTTTTTAATTCTCTAACCATCCAAGTAATTGCTGGAATATTGCAAGCTCCTACTGTATCGTATAACATTATCATCTTGACATTATTTTTTATACCTTTTAAGATGGCTTCTTTTAACAAATTAAACTCAGATCTGGTGGCATCCACGCAATCCAAGATGGCTTTTCCTCCTAATCTTTTAATTCTTTTTAATACTGATGGAATTAAGGATATCATTACTTCAGGAGTAATCTTATCCTCTCCTGTAAATAATTTTAATTGCCAAGGGGTTAGCACGATTCCAAATCCAATATAATCAATCTCGGCATCCAATGCATTATTTATTTCTTCTGTCCATGTTGAAGGATTGGAGCTCAAATGACAGTACGTAATTAATTTAAGGCCAATTTCCTTTATTTTCTTTGCACAATCCCAATGATCTTTTACTTTTCCTACATAACCACAATCAATATGTCTAACTCCAATCTCTTCTAATTTTTTCGCAATATCTAGCTTTTGATCTAACGTGTAAGAAACTCCAGGAGTTTCTTCACCTTCTCTAATTGTTGAATCTCTTACAAATATTTTATTCGGTAAATTAAAATCTTTCCTAATTTCTTCTTGGTAATTCCAAGGAGAAATCCACCAATTTTCATTAAACCAAGATGTATTATCTCTCATTTTCATCTACTTTTAAAAATTTTGCATTTAAATAAATATTATAATATAATTTTTGTATTTTTATAATCAATTAAAAATTTGGAATTAATTGCATATTTTTTTGGCAATTTCTTCAAATTCTTGTTCTGAAATGTAATCTTGACTTTTGATTTTACGAGAAACTTCTTTTCTTATCCTTTTTAATTGCATCTCAGTTGGTTTTAAGCCCATTTTATTAAGTTTAGCAAGAAAGGCACGATCTTGTAATGTTGTTGCGCCAAAGATTAGCTTGCGTGTCTGTCCTACAACTTGAGGTTGGAATAATTCCCAAGTAGTCCAATTTCCTACTAGTATTTGTTCCACGTGTAGATCTGATTCGTGTATGAAGCAATTCTTTCCAACTATAGGTTTATGGGGCTGTAGAGGTGTTTTGCTATACTTTTCAATTAATTGGGAAATTTCCAAAATCTTATCTAACTTTAATCCTAAATCGATCCCGTATAATATTTCTAATGCCATTATAACTTCTTCCGTGGCAGCATTTCCGGCTCTATCTCCTAATCCATTAAAAACTACATCAACAATCTCAGCACCTCCTTCCACACCTGCAAGAGTATTTGCTACAGCTAAACCTAAATCATTATGAGCATGAACCTCGACTGGAATTTTACCCACGATGTTCTTAGTAAATAATACTAAATCTTTAAAAGCAATTGGTAAGGCACATCCATTTCCATCATAAACAACAATTCTATCAACACCAGCATCTTTGGCAATATTTAGAAAAAGCTCCCAATATTTCGGCGTGACTCGCCCTGAACCAAAAGCAACATGCAATCCATTAGACTTTGCATATTCAATGCCTTCTCTTATCCTTTCAAGCACGTCATTCTTAGTTTTTAAACTAGGAGAAGGCACGAGTAAAAAGTTTACAGAATCTGCTTCAGCTGCTAATATATCATCAACTTCTTTTTTTACATCATCAACATACATTCTAGCATGAGAAGAGAGCTTCATTTTAATACCTTCTCTCTTGAGAGCCTTAAATGTTTCAGCATGTTCCTTGATCCCAGCAGCATATCCCACTTCTATTTCAGGAATTCCTAATTCTTCAAGAAGTTTGGCAATTTCAATTTTTTGCTCTATAGAAAAATATGTACCAGGAGTTTCTTCCCCTTCTCTTAGTGTATCATCTTTAATGATGATTTTTTTAGGAAGATTCATTTGATTTCTAACTCTATCAAGGAAATTCCAGTCAAAGCTCCACCACCTTTGCAATTTATCCATTCTCATGCAAGTCCAAGCACTTAACCACATTAAAAATTTTCACCAAAAATTCAATAATTTAATTGATCCTAATTTAAATTAAAAAAATATAAATCTTTTATTCAAAAATAATTCTTTTTTAACTAATTGAAATTACAAATCTTAATTCTTTATGCTTTGAAATAATAAAAAAGGAGATTAAGGATTAGTTATTTCAAGGATTTATGCCCAATTTGACGAACTCAAATAATACTATGCTTAATTCTGCTAAAATCGTCTCAGCTATTAAAACTTGGATGAACATCAGCCAAATGGGTAAAGATAATACTAGATAAAGTATTATTGCTACATATAAAGATATTGTTATCGCATAGAGAAATCCTCCAAGATACTTTAAATATTTCTTATTCCTTAGAAGAACGATAAAAAATAAAGCAGGAATGTTCACAAAACAGCTAATCAAGTCAATTGGCCCTAGGGGGGATGACAAATTTACAAAAAATACTCCAATTATTTTTCCAATTAAACCTTCAATTGGAAAAATGATACACATTCCTACAACAAGTTCAGCTACTCGAAATTGTACGCCTAAAAAGCTAATGGGCTGGAAAATATATCCTAAAGCAATATATAATCCGGCAGTTATAGCTGCAATTGCAACCCTTAAACTTTTGGAATAATTGCCAAAATTCATTATTGATTTCTGTTCCTTTTTCTCACTCAAGATAATCTCAGGATGTTGGTTTTTTATAATTGAGATCTTTTAGTTTAAAAAGAGTTAAAAAAATTTCGTTTCTCTTATTAATTTT
>CAZIEC010000214.1:1559-3438 GCA_964538145.1 uncultured archaeon | reverse complement strand
AATGTCAAGATCAATAAAACAGAAACTTATCTTGGCGCCGTAGGTTTAGTACTACAATACATTAAATCTTTAGGTGGTAAACCTGAAATTTGCACGATTGTTGGAGACGATTTTGAGGGAAATTTTTTCGTAAAAAAAATTAAGCAATTAAATGTTGATTCTTCCAACATAATAATTGCGGAAGGGATTAACACGCCTCAGATAACGAGAATTAAGGCAATGGATCAGCACTTATTAAGATTAGAAACTGATTATAAGGCAGAAATACCGCAAAATTATATAAATGAATTTTTTTCTATAATAAAATCTAATTTTAATGATTTGGATTCAATAATAATATTAGATTATGGAGCTGGAGGTTTATTTACTGATTATTTTATCCAGGAATTATTAAATATATTGAAAACAAGTTATCGCGATATTCCAATTTTAGTACGACCAGGCAATCAAGATTATTTTCTTTATGAAAGTGTTGATTTGATGAAAATCAATCTCAAAAGAGCATTAAACCTTTTTTCAATTGACTGTCACACCGAAACTAGCATAAATATTGTTGGTAAACGAATTTTAAGCGCATCAAAATGTAAAAACTTGCTTTTAAATTACTTAGAAACCAATTCATTTTTATTTTTAAAAAATCAAGAAAAAGTAGAGAAATTTGATCCCGTGCTTGATGAGCCTGCTCGCAGCTTTATAGCAGTCGGAAGCGTGATAATGGCAGTAATGGGATTATCCTTTGCAGCAAAACTGGATCTTTTAAAAAGTGTACAAACAGCTTTACATGCTGGTGTATTATCCGCTATTAATCCTCCTGTTAAATTTTTTGATATGAAAGAATTGAAAGAATTTATCAATAAAAGATTAAAAAATAAATAACTTAAAAGCGAGTAATCAAATTGATTATCGATAAACTTGAAGAACAACAACTTCAAATTGATATTTTGAATTTAAAAAAAGACATACTCTCTATGATTTATAAGGCTCAATCAGGACATCCCGGAGGCTCGTTATCGTGCGTTAACTTGATCTATCTTTTATATAAAAAAATAATGAGAGTTGATTTCAATAATCCTAAATGGAAGGATCGTGACATATTCATTCTAAGTAAGGGTCATGCTGCACCAGCATTATATGCAGTTTTAGCAAAAATAGGTTTCTTGAAAAAAGAAGCATTATCAACATTGAGAAAATTCAATTCTCCCTTACAAGGACATCCAGTAAAAAATAATGATATAGGCATCGAAATTTCTACGGGTTCTCTTGGAATGGGTTTATCAATTGGAGTTGGATGTGCTCTTGCAGCTAAATTAGACAAGTCATCTAAAAAAATTTACGTGCTTTTAGGAGATGGAGAACTCAATGAAGGGGCAATTTGGGAAGCTGCAATGGCTGCCAATCACTATAAATTAGACAATTTAATTGCAATCATAGACAGAAATGGTATTCAAATTGACGGTTCCACGGAAGAAATAATGTCTTTAGAGCCTCTTTCGGATAAATGGAGAGCTTTTGGATGGAAAGTTTTTGAAGTGGATGGATCTAACATTCAAGAACTATTAAATGAATTCGAGAAGGCAAAAAAAGGGATAGGAAAACCAAAAGTCATCATTTCTTATCTCATCAAGGGTTCTGATATATCTTTCATGGAACATACTAAGAAATACCATGGAAGACCTCCTAATAAGGAGGAATATGAATTAGCCATGGTTGAACTTGATAAAATTGAAGAAAAATTATCAAAAGGTGCATGAGAAATGACTGAAGCAAGCTTGAGGGATGCATTTGGAGAAATATTACTTGAATATGGTAAGACTAATGAGAGAATTGTTGTACTAGATGCCGATTTATCATCATCAACAAGAACTTATAAGTTTGCTCG
>CAZIEC010000214.1:0-1459 GCA_964538145.1 uncultured archaeon | reverse complement strand
AAATGAAATTGCCAGTGTGAAAGGGATCATTATCATTGAAGAACATCAAGATTATTGTGGCGTTGGAAGCATTATTGCTAAGATTATCGTTGAAAATATTTTAAAACCAATTAAATTTGTAGGAGTAAAAAATTCATTTGGACAATCTGGAACAAGAAAAGAAAATCTCAATGCCCATGGATTAACGGTTGAGGGAATAGTAAAGCTAGCCAAGCAACTCTTATCTTAAATTCTAAATGATTTAGAACTTATTCAGGGTTTGCTTTATAATAGTTTACCCAGTAATCAAACATTTCTTTAAGGGTGGTTTTTAAATCATGAACAACTTCCCAACCTAATTCATTCTTAATTTTTGAATTATCTCCTATTAGGATATCCTCATCTGTTTTTCGCATTTTTTTTGGAGCATTTTCTATGACCTTAATGTCTTTAGAAGAAAAACTGAGAGCAATGTTCAAGAGTTCTCTTATCTGTGTCTTAGTGCCTGCACAAATATGATAAGTTTCGCCTGGTTTACCCTTAGTGGCGGCTAACCATATGGCATTTATAGCATCTCTAACATCTAAAAAATCCCTATAAGGCGCTAAATTTCCTACTTCGAACTCTGGTTCTTTTAAACCAACTTCTATTCTTGCAACATTTCTAATAAAGTCGGAAGTCACGTCATTAACCCGTCTAGGTCCCGTTAAATTAAAGAAGCGTAAATTCACGGCTTCTATCTTAAAATTGAGGTAGTATTGCCTTGCCATCAATTCGGTGGCAATCTTACTTATTCCATAAGGATGGACTGCTAATAAGGGATCGGATTCTTTTAAGGGTCTTCCAATATAAGCGGTCGTGCCAAATTCAGTCGCAGAACAAGCCACAATAACTCTTGAATTGATCTCATGTTTTTTAAGAGGTTCAAAGATATTTATTGTTCCTATAACATTTATCTCAAATGTTCCAATAGGGTCTTCCCACGATTTAATCACGTATGGTTGAGCAGCAAAATGAAAAATGTAATGTGGTTTAATTTCTTGGATGATTTTATCTAAAAGAATCGTGTTCTTAATATCACATTCTATAAAAATTAAATTTTCTCTATTACTTGGGATTTTTATTTTACTCCCACAAAATTTCTTTTTCATTGATTTTGGAATTTTGGTTTTGCCATTAGTATAGGCTTTTAAGTTAAAAAAATTGGAATTGGGTCTATCTAAAGCAAAAATATGGTTATTCTCATCTAAGACTAAGAAATCCACGAGATGGGATCCCAAAAACCCATTAGACCCTGTTATTAATATTTTTTTCATTTCTTATCATGTATGGAAAATAATTTTAAATTCAATTGAGTACATGGAGAATTTAGCATAAAATTATTAATACACGAATTAGTTAAAGGATTTACATTTCAATAATTTAGAAATTATTAAAAAAAATAATTTAATAAAGTTAAAAAATTTGACCTAATCATGAA
>CAZIEC010000213.1:0-3481 GCA_964538145.1 uncultured archaeon | reverse complement strand
CTTTTTTTTAGAAATTGTTTTAAAATTTAATCCAAATGATTCATTTATCTTTTGGAAATTAAATTCTCCTTTTAATATCTTTTTATACAGTTGTTCTTGAACTTCAATTAACTTAGATATAATAGAATTAATCTCATTTTTTCCTTTGCTTAATCCATTTTCAATAATTTCAACATTAATAATATCATCTTTAATTGTAATAATATCCTTATTTTCAAACAATAAAATTGGTATTATTTCTAATGCCAATATCTTATTATTTTTTCTAATTAATTTACATCCAATAATTTGGATGATCACATCGTTCATTCCAATTGAAGGATATTCATTTTTCGCTATAATAATAAATCCTTGACTTTTTAGAGCATTTAAAACAAATGAATAATTTTTATTCTCCAAATTATCATTTAAAGAAGAATTATTTGGAAGTTTTAAAATAGGAGATTGATCATTATTTAATTTGGAATTTTCATGAATTTTTTTATAATAAATATCTTTTTCTTCCTTATTATTTATCTCTTCATTATTATCATTGTTTTCATTAAAAATAGGAAATATAGATTCAGTAGGCTGTTCCAATGAAATAGAATTCGTATTTTTTAATTTCTCATCTTCAATCTCAGTCATTTCAATGGTTTTTAATGCATCCTCTAAATACTTTCTAATAGAATCTTGAATTTTTAAAGCCGTAATTTTGCCAATTCCTTTTATTTTGATTAAATCATCAATTGAAGCCAAAAAAATATCATTTATGGTTTCATATCCTGAATTTTTCAATTTTAAAAGGATATTATTATTAAATAAGCCTAAAGTTTCTATCTGCTTATTTTTGAAGCTTTCTATTACTTTTCCCTCTAAATTTTCAACTGATATCTTATCTTGAAAATTTGGAGTTGCATTTTTTAAGATTATAAACCTTGTTTCAATGGTTTCTATTAACTTACTAAATTCTTCAATCCAATGAGAGTTATTGCCTAATCTTGCCATTTTAAGACCTTCATTACAAAATGTTAATGAATCTTTTAATTTATTAAGTTGTAGTGCTTCTACTGCCTTTTCATGTAATGACTTTAAATTTATTTCATTTCCTAAATTCTGATTTTTAATATCAGCCATTTTTTATCGTCTAAAAATTGTACTGAAAATATTTAAAAGAAAAAGAAGATAAGAAAAACCCAACATTGAAAATTTTATTATTTTTGAGATCAAAATCATTCAAATCGTTATCAAAGATTTAGGATTTTAAATACTTTAAAATGTAAAAAGACTTATCTTAATTTTTTATTTAAATAATTTTTACTATTCTTTTTAAGATACAGACCAGTAAAAAATCATTTTAAACTAGTAAAAAAATAACAATGAATATTACACGTTTAATCTTCACATCTAAAACGAGTAAAGTTCCTTAATAATTATCTTAATCGTGATTTAATTTTAAATAAACCAAATATAATAAAGAGTCCCTTGAGATGACCATTAACTCTAAAATATCAGATTTAAAAAAAGAAAAAGAAAAAGATGAGACTTTTGAAGTTCAAAAGTTTATATCAGAAAAAAAGATTGTAAGAGCTCTAAATAGAGCCCAGATTTATAAATTGCGAAGAATACAAAAAGAAGCTATTGAAAAAGGGTTATTTTTTAGGAAATCATTTTTAGTTTGTGCTCCTTCTGGTAGTGGAAAGACCTTAATCGGGGAGCTGGGTGCAATCTATAATATAATTCAAGGCTTGGGGAAATCCATTTATCTTGTTCCATTTAAGGCACTTGCTACTGAAAAATACAATCACTTTAAGAAAATTTATGGCATTTTAAACATCAAGATTGAATTATCAATTGGAGATCAAGAACCAGATGAAAAACAGCTTCAATATTCTGACTTAATAATTACTACTTATGAAAAAATGGATTCAATTTTAAGGAATTTTAAAGATAAAAAATGGATTTTTAATATTACTACAATAATAATTGATGAGATTCATGTCATTGGCGAAACAGATAGGGGTCCAAGGCTTGAATCTTTAATTGTTAGATTAAACCAATTTTTAAAATATCCTCAGATAATAGGGTTATCGGCAACCATTGCCAATCCTGAAACTTTTCAAGAATGGTTATCTTCATTAGGAAACGAGACTATTCTCATTTATTCAGAGGAGCGCCCAGTTCCTTTACATTATAAAATCAAGATCGCTAATAATAAAGATGTTTTGATTAGAAAAATAATTAAATCGACCTTAAATGATGGGGGTCAAGTTTTAATTTTCGTGAATAAAAGGAAAACAACTCAATCTTTAGCAATAAATTTAAAGAATTTGGTTAAATCTTATCTTTCTAAAAAGGATAGAGAAATACTTGAGAAAATCTCGAACATTTTAAATATATTAAAAGGTGGTATAATTGAATTAAGAAAAGTTATAAAAGATGGAATCGCATTTCATCATGCGGGGTTGTTGTATAAAGAACGTAAAATAATAGAAGATGCTTTTAAAAAACGGATTTTAAAGGTATTGATTTGCACCACCACTTTATCAGCAGGAATTAACATGCCAGCAAGAGTAGTAATATTGCGAGATTTTAAAAAATATACTACTTTTGGGGCAAATATTAGGAACTTTAAAGATTTTCACGAAAGTCCTGATGGTTATTCATTTTTCAAGCCTTTTTCTGCAAATGAAGTATTCCAAATGCTTGGGAGAGCTGGAAGGCCAAATTTGGATGATGTTGGTTATGGAATTATCTTGGTAAAAAATGTTCAAGAAAAGAAATGGGTACTGAATTATTATTTTAAATCCATGAGCAAATTAAATAAATTAATTCCAAAATATAATAAGTTGAAATCTGGATTAAATTCGATTAATACTTTAAAAGAACAAGTTTTATTGAGAATATATGAACAAGGGAAAATTTCTTTAGAACAATTAAGAGAATTTTTTAGATCTACCTATTTTTGGTTTCTTATATCGAAAAAGAATGAAGAGATGAACATTCCAATTGAACAATTTTTAATGATACGAGAAATCGAGCCGGAAAATCTTTTAAAATTACATGGTTATCCTGAAAGATTAAAAAAGATTAGTAAAATAAATAGCCAAACTCGAATCACAAAGATTTCTGAAGATACTATTTCTGGATACGTGAAAACAAATTATGGAGTTTATTTTACAGAATTCAATGTTACAAGAGGTATCTCGTGCTCGTGTGGATTTGAAAATGGCAAAGCAGATGGGTTTATTGATAATGAGTTATCATTTGAACTATGTGATCATGTAACATTGTTCATAATGCATGTTTTAAAGAAAGATGATGAGAATTTTAAAAAATATGTCAATGATATCATCCCTAGATGCTTAAAAAATCAATACATTCTAGATTATCTTTTTGAAAAAGGATTAATCATTAAAAATCCCGACCAAACAATATCTTGCTCGAAGTTCGGAAAATTAATAATTAGACTCTATTTATATCCCGTTTCAGGAGTATTATT
>CAZIEC010000212.1:0-3502 GCA_964538145.1 uncultured archaeon | reverse complement strand
CGGTCTAAGCCTGCGCTTGAAGACACTTGCCAATGTTCCACCTTTAATTCAATTCTTGAAAGTAATAAGCTTAATGTGAACCAGTCAATATATAGTTTCATCCTTTTTGAACGTCGTTTTGTAGTTTTTAACATCTTAAGAGCACGTCTCAAGCGATCAGGATGCATTTGTCTAAAAACCCTTTCTTGAACATCACTCATTGTATCTCTCACGTGTTCTTTGATTAATTTTAAGAGTTCCTCTACCTTTTGCTTTCTCTCTTCTATTACATCTTGATGTATTTCTTTTAAGTGTTTTTCGATTTGAAGATCTAAATCAACTTTTTGTTCAACGATCTCTGGATTTGGGTTTGCAGGAGGACTTGGAAGATTTGCAATGGTTTGATTAAAATTATCATCAGTTGGAACATTAATTATTTCTTTTGGAGGTAATGTAAATAATTCTTCGATTTTTTTGGGATCATCTTGAACCTCCTTGAATTTTTCTCTAATTTCTTGATCTGAATATCCCATGTTTCTTAAGTAAAATGCTGCGCTTGCAAGTTGGTTTTCTAAAGCCTCATTTAAACTATAAGAGTTAACATTGCCATATCTATCATACAAAAATTCGTCTGCAACCTCACTGATTTTAATTTCATTAATATCTTCAAGCCTCATTGAATTTATATATTTAAAAACGTGATAAATTTGTTCATCAGTTAAATAATTTAAAGGTCCTAAAGGACCAATAAGATACGCTAATTTTTCCAATTTTTTAATGATTTCTTCAAATTCTTTAGAATCTTTCTTAGGAGCAACATTTAAAAAAAATTCTAAAATATTTTTGTTAAACCCAGCAATTATCTTGAGTTGTTCTTTATCTAATCTATTTAAATACCGTTTTAAATTATTTCCAATTAATTCTTGAGGTAATACTATATTAAAAGCTAAAACATTGTCTAAAATGATGTACAAGTAATCTTCTTTATTCATTTAAATCCCTGAATATCCGATGTTTTATATTATTAAAGAAAAAAATTTTTTCATTTGAAAAGATGATTAAATTATAAAACTCTTTATATAAATACTTTACATTATCGATATTTTCCCCATTTTGATGCTAAATACCTAGCGTGTTTCATTTGTTCTTGAGTTTCTAAACAACAAGGTCTAATTTTTTTTATCCATTTTACGGGATCTGTTCCCTTAGGAATATATCCATTGTAGGCTGCCCACGCAACGATAAATTGACCCGTTCTTCCGCACCCAGCAACGCAATGGACAACAATAGATCTTCTTTCTCGCATGTGCTTTTCACATATTTTTAAAAATCTATCTATTTGATTATCTGTAGGTAATCCATAATCTGGAACATTGAAATGATAATATGTAAATCCTTCAGGTACATCTTTTCTATTGTTAAACTCTGAACAGTTAATTATAACAGAAATGCCTTCTAATTCATATTTTTTAAAAAGATTTTTATCTGGCCACCAACTAGCAGCAATTTTTCCCTTTACTATCCAAGTAAACGGTTCAGTTCTATAAGGTTGTCCTCCTTCTGGCCAGTACCACGGTTTAATTTATCTTTCACCTTTTTATTGTAGCAATTGAATTTAGAATAGCAAAATTTAGAATTTAAATTAAAACTTTTGAGTATTTATTTTAAATATAGAATTTATAAAAGGTGATTGAGATTTTCCTAAAACAACTAGTTTTATAATCTTGTTAACTTCTTCATAAACATACAGAAATGGATTAAAAAAATCATGATGAATAAAAACAAGTTAACGGCATTTGATACGAGAAGATATCCTGTAAGACCTCATGTTGGAGTAGGAATTTTATTAATTCGCGATAACTCCTTGTTATTAGTGAAAAGAAAATTTGATCCAGATGCGGGTTATTGGTCAATACCTGGAGGGCATGTTGAACTAGGTGAACGAGTGGAACATGCTGCTGAGAGAGAAGGATTTGAAGAAACGGGCATAAAAGTTAAAATATCAAAATTAGCAGGGATAATTGATAAGATAATGCGTGATGACAATGGAGAAATAATATATCATTATGTTCTCATTAATTATTTTGTTGATCAAGTAGAAGGAGATCCAAACCAAGAACCAAGAGCCCAAGACGATGCTTTAGAAGCTAAATTTGTTCCATTTGAAGATCTAAAAAATTATAAATTAACCGATTCTCTCATAGAACTCTTAAAAAAGTTAAAAATTGGTTTTGACTAAAAAATTCTATTATTTTTTTAAGATAAAGATTAATATCTTTAACCAATATTTCATCTAAAATTATTTTTTATTAAGGAAAAGATTTAATTGAACTTAAATTACTTTTAATTGTAAGAAAGTAGTTTGAGAAATAACGAATTAATGTTATTGGAAGGTAAATTAAATTGTCAACAATAATGAAACTTGCTAAGGATGGAAAGATTACAAAAGAGATGGAAATAGTTGCGAAAAAAGAAAAAGTTGATGTTGAGTTTATTAGGCGAGGCATTGCTAATGGGCGAATAATCATTCCAAAATCAAATCGCCGGAATACAACGCCAATTGGGATAGGAGAAGGATTATTAGTAAAGATTAACGCAAATATTGGATCTAGCAAGCGTGTTTGCAATGTTGAGGATGAAATTAAAAAAGCAGAAATAGCAGTTAAATATGGAGCTGACACCGTGATGGATTTAAGTACGGGAGTAACAGAAGAAGATGTTAAAACTATTAGAAATAGAATTTTAAAAACCATTGACGTTCCTCTTGGCACGGTACCAATATATCAGTCTGCATTAAGAGCTTTGGAAAAGAAAGGAGCTATTATCAATTTTGATGAAGACGATCTATTTAATGTTGTTGAAGAGCAAGCAAGAGAGGGTGTAGATTTTTTCACCATTCATGTGGGGGTAACAAAAAATATAGTAGATCATTTAAAAGAGCACCCTAGAATGATGGGAGTAGTTTCTAGAGGAGGCACATTCTTAGCTGCTTGGATTCTCGAAAATGATTTAGAAAATCCATTTAATTCAAATTATGATTATTTATTGGAAATGGCTCAACAATATGATTTTACACTCTCTCTTGGAGATGGAATGCGTCCTGGCTGCATTTTTGATTCTACTGATTATGCACAAATTCAAGAATTAATTGAAATTTCTAAATTAGTAAAACGTGCTAGACAAAAAAATGTTCAAGTAATGGTTGAAGGTCCTGGGCATATTCCAGCTCATGAAGTAGAAAGAAATATAAAAATCATGAAATCTTTATGCGATGGAGCTCCATTTTATGTTCTGGGACCTTTAGTCACTGATATTGCACCTGGATATGATCATCTAGTTAGCGCTATAGGCGGAGTCTTAGCAGGATTGGCTGGTGCCGATTTCTTATGTTATGTAACTCCTTCTGAACATTTAGCTTTACCAAACCTGGAGGAAGTAAAACAAGGTGTTATTGCTTCAAAAATAGCAGCACATGCCGTAAATATTGCTAGATATGGTAAGAAAGCTTCAGAATGGGATTATA
>CAZIEC010000211.1:0-3552 GCA_964538145.1 uncultured archaeon | reverse complement strand
TTGATTGTTATTAAGAATAGCAAGGATGATGTTTATAAGAATTATTATTACATGTTTTTATATTATTTTTTAAGGCGTTATAAAGAAATTCCACAATCTTACATTAATAAATTATTAGAAGGAAGAAATAATCTTTATCAATTAGCACTAAATGAATATCCACAAGCTAAAGAGAAATTAACTGATCTTCTGTATTATTTTTATAAAAAATGTACCTTATTGAGAAATTTTTCTCCTATTTTAGATTTCTTCAATTTTGTTTGCTCTAGGGTTGAAGATTCCGTATTTTCTAAAGAGAGCATAATTCGTGAAAACGTGTTAAATAATCTAGGTTATTCAGAAAAGAAAAATAAGGCAATATTAAATATTTTTAATTTTTTAGATAAGGCTTCAACTCTTTATTCCACTTTTCAAGCGAATAATCTACCAAATCAAAGAAATCAAATAAATCTTTTTCAACTTTATCTAAAGTATTATTTTGGAAATTCTACACTGGAAGATTTAGAGTCTAAGGAATTATTATTCTTGCCCGATAGATTTAGCGAGAAAATTGAACAATATAATTTAAAATTAAAATATAAGATTAATTCTGAAACAATAGTTAATTTTCAAAAATTTCTTGAAATATTAGCATTAATCTCCGTAGTTAACGATAATGAATTAATTTTTAAAAAGATTTTTAAACAAGACATTAATAGATTAAACTTTTACTTCTTTAAAACTTTCCTTCACAGTCTTAATTTAAAAATATTAGAGGTCATAGCAAAAGAGAATAAAAAGTTAATTGAAAAATATAATGAAGGAGGATTCTCTTTTGAAGATGTTGTTGATCATGTATGTAGAATGTTGTTTGTTTTAATCGATAAAATCTTTATTAGAAAAACTCCCAATCAAGCATCGAAGAATTTTATTGATCCAAGAAGCCGATACATTGGTAGAAACATCGCATTACGCGTTTTAGAATTGTTTATTTTCCAAGATTTTAATGTTTCTGACGATGTTTGGCCCGATTTTATAATCAGCATAAATAAAGATTCTTTATTAAGGGACTTAAAGAAATTTAAAATAGACATTTCTGAAAATGATTTTTATAATTCAGAGGATATTGTTAGATTCGTCAATACATATAATTTTCACGTAATTAATGAGCAAATGCTATTAGAGGAATGGCTCATCAAG
Organism: uncultured archaeon; assembly: GCA_964538145.1. Classification (GTDB taxonomy): domain Archaea; phylum Asgardarchaeota; class Lokiarchaeia; order Sigyniarchaeales; family SOKP01; genus SOKP01. The sequence goes on along the minus strand of CAZIEC010000211.1, from coordinate 2,373 downwards.
AGTCTACTCGTACCTTTTAATGATTTCTACTATAAAATTAAAAATTCTTTGAAAAAGAAAGATGATAAAGATGAAATTAGGTCAATTTTAATGAAATTTTTTGTATCGGATGATGATGCGAAAGAAATGAAAGAAATGCAAGATTTAGATTTCAAAATATCCCAATTATCTGAACTTTGGATTACTTGAATTTAATTTCAATTTATTTCAAAAAGTTTAAGAAATTCTTGAAAATTTCTTTCAGGATCTATTACTGGGATTCTTAATTTAAGTTTATCAATATTCTTTAAAGTTTTAACGATTAATCCTGAAATAGCTTTTACATTTTTACTCATTTGCTTGCTGATATCTTGTAAATCTCTTATGCATAATACTGTTGGACAATCAACACTTCTAAAACCCTCTAAAAATATTAAATGAACTTTTAATGGCCCGTTTTGAATCCATTCGATAATGTTCTGAAGTTCGTTCTCTGTTTTAAAAAAAAGTCCAAATTCATTATAATCATTCTTTATAATGGAAAAATTAGCTCCAGATTTTATATATTTATATGAATCTTTTTTTTTATTATCCACATCATGTTGATGAACATACTTTAAAACTCCTACTTTAAATTTCTTTTTTTCTCTTAATAATTTTACCAATGTAGTTATAAATTGGGTTTTTCCAGAATTAGAATAACCAACAACGCTAATTAATTTCACTTTTATAACCATAGCTTTTTAAATATTAAATATAATATGTTTTTTTGTAAATCTCTCAAAATTTTTTTTGATGATTCCTCAATAATTATAAATGAATTAGATATATTTCTAAAAATATCTAATAGTAATCTATTCTATTTCAAATTAATAAATTATATAATAATTTAATGGATATAGAACAATTAAAAAGAAATTATTGTATATTATATTAAAGAAATGATTTAAAAAAAATAAAAATGACTACTGAAAAAATTGTCTTTGATGCAAATTTTTTCATATGCATGCTCTCAATTAAAGCTAAAGACATTTTAAAAAATTTAAAACAAGCTGGAAATGATTTAGGTCTTGAATATTACATTTCTAAAATTGTTTTTGATGAGATTAAAGCATCTCATTCTTTTAAAGAGAAGTTTCAAGAATTCATTAAAATCATAGAAATTTCTGACTCTAAGATTGAAGAAATAAAAAATTATCTAAGTTCTTTTAATATTAAATTTCCAGCTCAAGATCCCGATTTATCATTAATTGCTTTAAGTTTATCTTTAAATAAGGATAAAAACTCTTCAGTTCACATGGTTACTGATGACTTCAAATTGGCCAAGAATGCCAATTTATTATTTAAAGATAAGATAAATATTTTATCTCTTTCAAGTTTTTTGTTAAAAATATATAGAACGATACCAAGCAAGCAATTAAGAACTTATTTCAGGAATATATGGAAAAAAAGCTTGAATTACACCCTCCATTATATGATTGAGCGATCTCAAGTTTATCCGGCAGAACAAAAAATTCAATGGATAATTGAAAAAGCAATTAGCGTCACACAAGATTCTATAATAATGCAAGATAATGATCTTGTTGGCTCGAAAGGAACTTCTGTTAAATTTCAGATTGGTACTAATAAATATTTAAATGAAATAAATATTGCTGAAAAATATATAGAAAATCATAACCTTACTCAAACTGAAGAAAAAAGTATTGAAAGTATTATTAATTTTCTGGAAAATTTAAAGATTTCACGCGAATATGTTAAAAAATCAAGAGAGGCAATTGTTAAAAATGATCCCAAAAATGCTGCCATATACTTGAAGAAAGGAAATGGTTTTTTAGTTTCTCTTCTGCAGCTGGCAGCCGGGCAACTTAAAAATAAGAGAGATTATGAGATCGTAGAACAATTAATTTGTTCAGAAATAAGCAAAATGGAATTCTTGCGTGGTTTCATATTAGTTTCTCTAGGACAATTCAATTCTGCAATTGATTCTATTGAAAGAGCTGCATTATTCTCAACAATAATCCATAACTATCAAACTTGCTTGACTTTAAATTATGTAAAAGCACTTATTTTTCTATTTCACGGGTTGTATAAAAATGCTATTTTAGCTTATAACTTTACGGAAGAACTTGCAGATATTTATGGAGATAGTAAATTAAAATTAAAATGTCTAATTGGTAAAGCAATTGCGTTATATATTCAAGGAGAAGAAGTATTAACTGCCATGTCAATAATGGAAGAGATTTCAAATATGGATTTTGATAAAAATTATTTAGATGCCATCATTGTTTTTTCAGAGCTTGGAGATTATTTTCTTGCATTAGGACATTCTCAGCTTGCTGCTAATTTGTATAATGAGGCTCTTGAGATAAGTATTGATTATAAATTGAAAATTCG
>CAZIEC010000210.1:0-3570 GCA_964538145.1 uncultured archaeon | reverse complement strand
AAATCGAATATAACCGGCTTGATACCAAAGAATGGCATACAACAAGACCCAGGTTTTGTAGGCGTTGCGGTCGCAATTGGAGTCATTATAAAGCCGCCCGTTTCTGTTAGCCAATACAAGCTTTATGCTTGCATTTTTTGCCAGTATGTGTCAACTATTGGGCAGCGCTCCTTACCAATAACTTTATGATACCATAACCAAGCCTCTGGATTGATTGGTTCTCCGACAGTTCCTAATACTTTTAATGAACTCAAGTCATGCTTTTTAACAGGCTCTTCTCCATATCTCATAAGTGATCTTATTGCGGTTGGAGCTGTATAGAAATGAGTAACTTTATGACGCTCAACAATGTCCCAAAATCTATCTACATCGGGATATGTTGGCACGCCTTCAAACATTAGAGTTGTTGCACCGTTAGCAAGTGGTCCATAAACGATATATGAATGACCAGTTATCCATCCAATATCAGCAGTACAGTACCAGATATCTCCTTCCTTGTAGTTAAATACTACTCTATGTGTATAAGAAGTATATAAGAGATAACCTGCAGTTGTATGTTTCACACCTTTTGGTTTCCCAGTAGTTCCACTTGTATACAAGATAAAGAGTGTATCTTCGGAGTCCATTTCTTCACATTCGCATTCTTCGCTTTCATCCTTTATGAAATCGTGATACCAAATATCTTTATCTGTATGAGGAACATCTCTCCCAGTTCTTTTAACAACTATGACATGTTCTATGGAGGGAACATCGTCAATTATCTGTACGACATCAGCCATTTTTGGATAGTACTTTCCAGCTCTTAAAGTTTCATCGCTTGTAAACAATAATCGGGAATTTGAATCTTCAATTCTATCCTTTACGGCTTCTTTTGAAAATCCACCAAAAACTATTGAGTGAATTACTCCAATTCTTGCGCAGGCTAACATTATGATTGCTAATTCAGGTATCATTGGCAGCCAAATAGTCACGCGATCTCCTTTCTTCAATCCAAGTTTTTTCATTCCATTGGCAACTTTACTAACTTCTTTAAGCAATTCATTGTACGTGAATTTTTTGGCTTGTCCTGGCTCATCAGCTTCCCATATAATTGCGATTTTATCTCCTTTTCCTGCTTTTACATGTCTATCAATACAATTGTAACAAACATTTAATTTTCCTCCAACAAACCATTTTCCAGGGAAGAGGTCGGTTTTCTCCCACACCTTATCATAAGGCTTGAACCAGTCGAGAGATTTTGCTTGTTCTCCCCAAAAGCCTTCCATGTCTTCTATTGATTTTTGATAAAGTTCTTTATATTCTTCAAAAGAAATTCCTGTTTTGGCGAACTCCGGATTTAACTCCTTCGGATCGAATACGCGGGTTTCAGTCAAGATACTTTCCATTTTTTTATCTTCTTCAGACATAAAATTTCACTATTAATGTTTCTCATTTATTTGAAATGATTTTTTTAATATTTTTTTCTAACATGTTAAAGATTTTAAAGATTTTGCTTCAAACTCATCCTTATTAAACTTTTTGATTCAAATTGGATGATTAAGTTTCAGTTTAAGTATATTTTAAATCATTTATAAACATTTTATTTATAATTTCAAAGAAAAGAAATACGAAACATGTCATGTTCCATTAAAAATTTTCAAGGATAATGATTTTATTTCTACATTTTCATTTTCTTTTTTATCCCATGCTTTTTTAATTTTTTTTAATAATCCTCTCTTTTTTTCACTATTTCTTTTTCAAATAAGTAATATCCAATAATAAGGGATATTATTGCCACCGTACCAAATATAAACGTAATCGTGTTAAAAAAAGTTCCATAAATATCGATGTAAATTGTAGCGATGATAATACAAATAAAGCCAACGAGGTAGAACAATGCCGGCCATTCAATATTTTTTTTTCTTTTCATATCTTTAATGAACTTGTTTTAAGTAGAATGGTTTATAATTATTTTAGAAGTCAAGTGATTAGAATATAAACTTAACTTTTAAAAGCATTTACTTTAGGTAAATTGAGTTTCTTAAACAAAATATTTTTATTATCAAGAGGATCTTTTATTCTTAATTTAACATCAAATTTTTTAGAATTTTGATAGAATTTAGTAAACTTTTTTGAATGATTTTATCAAATTATAGATTAATAAAGTAAAAAGGAAAATCAAGTTTTTTCATACATGCTTTAACTTTATAATGACATTTAACATCTATAAATGTAAGTAAAAGAGAAATTGCATGCTTTAATTAAATAATAATAATTATTTTCATAATCTCATGTGAAAAAAATGAGGCAAGATAATATCTACGACAAGGATTGGAGGGAAAAATGGAAGAAAAAAGAAATCACGGCGGAGGAAGCAATTAAAAAGATAATTCCCGGGAATAGAGTTTTTATTGATACAGGTTGTTCTGAACCTCAAGCCCTTACATCAGCATTAATAAATCACTCAGAAAGCTTGATCGATACTGAAATCATCCATTTCCTAACAATTTATCCCGAGAAATATTTTACATCAAAATCTGAAGATTTGTTCAGGCATAATGCTTTTTTCATTACAAGAACCTTGAGAGAAGAGATAAACAAAGGACAAGCAGATTACACCCCAATTTTAGCAAGCCAGATTCCATCTTTATTTTTATCGGGGCGAAAAAACTGTGATGTGGCTCTCATTCAAGTAACCACTCCAGATAGATTTGGTTTTTGTTCTTTTGGTGTAAATGTGGATGTGGCAAAACCTATTACTCAATCGGCATATTTAACGATTGCTGAAATTAATCCTCAAGTTCCAAGAACATTGGGTAATAGTTTCATTCACATGAAAGAAATTGATTATTTTGTATATAATAATGTTCCATTATTAGAATTCAAGTTTGAACCGAGAAATGGTGTAATTGATAAAATTGGAAGGAATGTTGCCAATCTCGTGGAAAATAAATCAACAATTCATATTGGCAATGGATACATTCCTAATTTTTGCTTAAAACATTTAATGGGAAAAAGAGATTTAGGAATGCATAGTCATTACATAACTGACGAGATAATTCCATTAATTGAGAGTAATGTGCTAACTTGCAGGAAAAAAAATTTTCATCCAGAAAAGATCATTACTAGCATGGCTTTAGGTTCCAAAAAATTATTTGATTTTGTTGATAATAACCCTTATATCGAATTTTATCCATCAGATTATGTTTGCAATCCGAGATACATAGCCATGAACAAAAAAATGGTCTCTATTAATCAAGCACTTCAAGTTGATCTAACGGGTCAAGTAAATGCTTCAAGTAAAGGGTACAAGTTTTTTTCAGGATTAGGTGATACCGTAGATTTCATGAGGGGAGCAGCAATGTCAAAAGGAGGAAAACCAATCATAGTCCTTCCCTCTACGAGAGAAAACGGTACAGTTTCTAATATTGTACCCCATTTAGATGAAGGAGCTGGCGTGGTTTTATCTAGAGCTGATGTTCACTACGTGGTGACAGAATGGGGTGTAGCATTTTTGCATGGTAAAACTATTAGGGAGAGAGTTATAGAATTAATTTGTATAGCACATCCAAAATTCAGACAGACACTATT
>CAZIEC010000209.1:2494-3653 GCA_964538145.1 uncultured archaeon | reverse complement strand
AAAAAAATTTTTAAAAATTTAAATTGTTTTAATTAAGGTGCTGTAATCAAGAAGGTCCCTAAGGTTATATAAAATTGACATAAAATATATGTTGCCATTGCTATTAGAGAGGCTTGAGGAACTTGTTTTTCGAACCTATCTAGAGCTACAAAAGAATCCGAAAAGACATATAATAATGAACCTAAATAAATAAGCACGACGGAAAGTCCAGAAAGAACTGATAAAGTTAATGTTGCAGAGAAATGCATCATGACTAATGCGATGAGATATACAATAACTGGTATTTTAAGATCTCCAGTTTTATCCAAGATTCTAGGAAGGATGAAATAAAGCAGTATTGCTGCTGGCAAAAACAATGTAAAACCCCATGAAGGAAATGCTAAAATATTGGTATTCATCACGAAAAAAGCGATGATGTAGGAGATTTGATTAATGAGAAAGGCAATCATTCCATGTAAGAACCATTTTTCGTCCAGCATTAAAAAAATGTCGCCGAGAGTTCCAAATGCGAGACCAACAACAATGAACCAGTTAATTGAGAGTAATGGAGTTTCCAAGACGTAGAATAAAATTAAGAGGGGCATTAATAACGGCTTTGTGATTAGTTCTATTTTTTTGTTTTCTTTTTGGACGGCATATAAGTCCGCAAGAGACACGAATATAAAAATCACGAGAAAGATATATCCAATCATTTTAAATTTCTACCCATTTTTAAATTAATATTAATTGATATGATTCTTAAAGCATTTTCATTTAAAAATCAATCCGATCATGATTTATTCCAATAATGAGAATTAAGAAAATAAATTTATTTATTGATATAGAAAGTTTTCATTCGTGAAAAAGAATTGTTTCCTTTTTTTTTGAATTTACCATTATTTTTCAGAAATTTATTTATTTTAAATAAAAAAGATTTTAATTTTAATTCAATGAAAAAGGATTTTAATCATTTGAAGTTAGCTGTCCATAACAACTTTAATGGTCTCATTTCATTCATTCTTATTGCTTGTAAGATTTTTATTAATTTTTGGAATATAAACCTTTATTTTAGGGATATATATTTTTGGAATTGATATCTTAGGCATGAAAATTTTTTGAAAATTTTCTTTTGAAATTTCTAATTCATTTTTTAGAGGTTCTAAAATGTCCAGCTTCATAT
>CAZIEC010000209.1:0-2394 GCA_964538145.1 uncultured archaeon | reverse complement strand
ACCCATCCCGAATTAACATCGTATAACATTCCAGAAATTTTAATATTTGAAGGTATTAATTTAGATTTCACGAGCGTGAACACCTGTCGCTTGATATTTGCGAGCTCATCCCTAAAGAGAACGAAATATTTATATATCTCTAATGGAATGTTATTACCTCCATGCCCTATTTTTTTCAACATTTCTGGGGTTAATTTATTCATTAATTCAGTCGGGTTTATTTTTGTAATTCCACAATCAACATGTCCTAAAATGATGATTAATTCTATGTTAAATTCGTGAATTGAAATCAGAATTGATCTTATTACGTCTTCCGTAATAACATTTCCAGCATTTCTTAATACAAAAATATCGCCCTCATTAAGATTAAATATCTTGTAAATGTTAATCCTGGGGTCCATACAAGTTAAAATTAATATTGGATAAGTTGGAACTTTTTTTACTAAATTAAGTACATCTTCTTGATTTTTTACCTTAATTTGAAATTCTTTATTTTTCTCCAGTAAAAAATCTGCCCATTTATCCTTAATCCTAACTCTGATTTCAGGGCTTATCTTTTCCAATCTCTAACACCTACTTTAAATTGTAAAAATCAATAAAAAAATATGGAAAAAAAAAAATTATTTTTTGGTTAAAACTTCTTTAATTTTTAGGTTCTCTCCATTGCCAAAAAACTTCTTGATTTTATCGGAGTATTCGGGTAATAATTGCAAGAATGGCAAGATTGCTTTTGATAAGCTTGAAAATGCTTCATTTCCATTGCCTAAAATGAACATTTTATCAGGATTTATGTTTTTGAAGATCTCAGGCAAGATATTGGTTAACTGGACTGCTAAAAAGCGTTCATCAGCAGAGGACATGGCTTCAATTTGCTTCTTGAAACCTTCTGCTTGAGCGAGCATTTGTTGTTTTATGCTTTCGGCTTCACCCTCAGCTTGAGCAATCAATTTTTTCTTGATTTTTTGAGCTTCTGCGTCAGCCTCTATCACTTTCTTTTGCCTTTCACCATCAGCTTCTATTTGTTTTCTTTCCCTCTCTTTCTCAGCAATGGCAATTTCTTTTTCTTTCCTGCGCAATTCTATTTCTCTTTCTACTAGTTGTTCTTGTATGCCTATTTCATTCTTTACTTCCAATTCTCTCAATCTAGATTCACGTTCAGCTTCAGCCCTTGCTATTCGTGCTTTTCTATATTCAATTGCTTGTTTAGTAGCCTCCATATTTTTCTTGAGTTCAGGTTCTAATATGTTTACTTCTCTTATTTCGAGTGATTCTATAATGATACCCCAATCTGCTGTTAGTTCGTGCAATTCTTTGCTTACCATTTCAATTATTTCACGTCTCTCTCTAATTATTTTTTCAAGTGGCATGTTGGCGCAAGTTGTACGAATTATTGCTTCTGCGGCATTTTTCAAGATCTTTTCAACAAAATGGTTATCGCGAGGAATCCAAGATACGGCGCTAAATGCTTTTTCAGGATCAACAACTTTCCAGATTAGCATTCCTACAATTGAAATGTTCTGATATTCCATTGATACGACTTGTTCGTGTGCTTCAAGTATGGTTTGGATGCTAGTAGTAGGAATGACAATATACTCATCGATTAAAGGTAATAACCAAATACTACCTCCTAATCCAGCAGATTTTACTTTACCATTACGAAGATGAATGACAAATTGATTAGTCTTGAATTTTCGATATCTTGTAGCCATGAAGATCAGGAATAGAAAAAATATGATGATCGCAGTTACTATACTCCCTATAATCCATGGAGAGATTTCCTGAAACAACAATTTTCTCAAACCTCCTCAAATTTTTTGTCAAAATTTATCAATAATTTATAATTAATTTTAATTAGATTTATTATCATTAAATTTACTTCAATAATTTCTTTAAAATAGGGTAAAAGACCCATTTCCGTGATTAAATTATTTATTTGACTTATCGTGTTCATCTCCTCAACCTAATATTTCCTTTATTTTTATCTACCAAATAATATCCATTTTTAATATCACAAATATATACCTTTTCTCCCTTTTCAAATTTAAATGAATCTTTTAAAGGCTTGGCGTGTAATTTTTCAAATCTTAATGGAGTGTTTGTCCTGATCTTAATAACACCACCTTTATCATCAACTGTTAAAACTACTTCTGCTTCTCTCCCTAGTAGATTAATTGTGGATGATATTCTGTATATTCTAGTCTTTGCAATCTTTTTCCATATAATTGAAATGAATTTCGTAAAAATGTAAGCAGTAGCAGGAGTTAAAACAAAGAGAATAAATTTAGAACTCATGGGAATCATGTAATAGAAGCTCATTCCACTAATCCCAAAAATCAGTAAAAACGAGGATAATAAAAGCATGAATGGTGCGGGTGTAGTATCGCTCATATCGAT
>CAZIEC010000208.1:0-3691 GCA_964538145.1 uncultured archaeon | reverse complement strand
CCAAAAATTCCTTTTTCAATATTGGCAGCATGTGCATAACCATCTTCCCAAACTCGCAAATAAGCAATATCATCTCCTATGATTAATTGACCAGGTAACATGGCTGTAGATGTTTTCCCACAAGCACTAGGATAAGCTCCAGCAAAATATGTTTCACGATTTTTTCCTTTTGGTCTCACATTCATTATAAAATAATGTTCAGTTAACCAGTCCTCGTTATTTGCTTTATATATAGCTAATCTTAACGCTAATTTTTTAAGCCCTAGAGAATTTCCAGCATATTGATTGTTCACTGATAAAACGCACATTTCACCAAGATCGATATATATTCTCCTTTTATCTATATTTTTGGTGACCGGTGGATCTCCAGTGAGTTCTCCAGCTGAATGAATGAAATAGAAAAAATCATCCGGGTTTTTCAATTTTTTGAACTCTTCATAACCAGACCTATACAATAAATCTTCAGAATGGGCGACATAAAAGGAATCTGTTATTTGAAGGGCATGAATGCTAAACCTCGAATTTCTAGGCCCTAAACAATAAAATCTAACAAGACATTCTTTTCCTTTCATGCACCCATCCATGATTTCTAAAATTTCTGCCAATCCTTCTTCACGATCAATTGTATTAAGGTAAGGACTCCTGTATTCTCCTTTTGGCACTAAAACTTTAGTATTTTCCTTATCTCTTGCTTGATCATGGTGTTCCATGTCAATGAAACCATCAAAATGTACTGTATGACCCTCTAAGTCTAATGGGATTTCTTCATGGAGCTCTATAGCTTTTTTCCGAACATATTCAATGTCCTCGTCAGAATCAGTTATTACCGTGACTTTGGATGGCTTACATAAAGTAATAAATCTATTAATCACGCGAATTAATTTTTTATTTTTTAATTGATAAATCTTATCTGCATTTTCTGGGTCTAATGTCCCACTATTAATGAGTTCATTTAAGTCTTCGAAATTATTCATGATTAAAGATTTTAATTTTAAGTTTATAGATGAAAGTATGAAAAGATCTTAAAAACTTTTATGGAAATTAATATGTTTCAGAAATGAATTAAATGGTCTTATATTTTTCTTTTAATTTTTAATCCAAATAGCATACTTACATTATTAATGTTAAATGCATGTATTTAAAATGAAATTGTTTTCAAGAATATGGGGTGCATGTTTTACATATTCTAACATATGAAAAAAATAATTATTTTATTATTGAAAAATAAATAAAAAAAATTAAAAACAAATTTTTTTTAAGGTTCAACCAATATTTTAAGATCTGTTGTATTTTCTGATATTGCAGCTTCAAAACCTTCTTCCACTATATCATCTAAAGAAATAATTTTAGTAATTATTGGATCCGGGTCTATTAACTTTCTTGCCACCAAATCTACAGCAAATTCAAAATCTTCTCTTAAAAATCCATAAATTCCAATTATTTTGTTTTGATTCATGACATATTTTAACAGATTAATTTCTACAGGTTTATCCCATAAACCTATTTGTACAATTGTTCCGCCCTTTCGCGCTACATCAATAGCAGCATTTACTAATAAAGGAACTCCCGAACATTCAAAAACAAAATCAGAACCAGAAACACCTTTCTTATTTGCTCTTTTGATTTTTACTAAAGATAATTTGGTTAATGCAACATCGGGTCCAAATTTTTTAGCAATTTCTAATCTATTCGGGTTTTTTTCCACGACAACAATCGTTCTTGCACCAGCTAACTTTAAACATTGAAAAACCATCTGTCCAATTGTTCCAAGACCTAAAATAACCGCAGAACTCCCAGCTACAAACTTACTTTCCCTTAATGCTAAAAGAGCAGTTCCAATTTGGTCAAAAATTGTACCATACTTGTCTGGAATTGAATCCGGAATTGGTACAAGATTTTTAACAGGGGTCAAAACAAATTCTGCAAACCCTCCATTTTGCCCAATACCTATAGCATCCTCGTAAATACATAAGTTTGTTAATCCTTGTTTACAATAATAACATGTTCCACAATTTAAAGTAGAATCAATGCTAACTCGATCTCCAACCTTCCATCCTTTTACTCCTGGACCGAGTTCTGATATAGTACCAAAAATTTCATGACCAAGTGCTATTCCTTTCTTGGGATATAAACCTGTTTTATAAGCCTCTAAATCTGAGCCACAAATACCAGTATATTTTACTTTTATCAACACTTCTCCTTCCTTTGGTGTAGGTTTTGGTATGTCATCAATTCGTATTTGCCGTTTCCCTTCGTAAATAGCTGCTTTCATCTTTCTCTTCATCTAATTAGTTACTTCTTTTTCAAGAGAAACTTCTTTCTTTTCTTTCTTGACGACTCTTTCATAAGAACTTGGTTTATATGCACCTGCAGCTAAATAATCCATGACTGTATTTACCTTAGGATTGACTCTAACATCTAATACCGCCGGCAATCCTGAATCAAAAGCCCGTTGTAGGGCAGGTCTAATATCATTAGGATCTGTTATCAATTCACCATAGCAATTAAAAGCTTCTGCATATTTATCATATCTGGTTTCATCGCTCAAGCGGGATCCTAAACCAAAGAATTTTTTGCCATGAGCTAATTTTTGAATCCTGGCTACCATGCCCCATAACCGGTCATTACAGATAACAACCACAATTGGTAAATTATGCCTGCGAGCGGTTTCAATTTCTTTTCCATTAAATAAGAAAGAACCATCGCCAGTTAACACTAAAACTCTCTTATCTGGATGAGCATATTTAGTAGCAATTGCAGCTGGTACGCCACCTCCCAAGTGTTGTATTCCTAATCCACCAGAAAAATAAAGCGATTTAGGGAAATAAGCTTCAAGATATGTCAATCCCCATACAGTAGTATCACCCCCATCTAGAATGATATAATCATCTTTGCTCATGAATTCTCTAATTTCTTTTAATAATCGTTGTGGTTGGATTGGAATCTTATCAGAAGCCCCTTCTTTTTTTATTCTTTCATGAAATTTTTGAAGTTCTTCTCTTACTGCTTGAACCCATGTACTTTCTTTTCTGGGTTCCTTAACTCTTTCTGTAGCAAGGTTTAGAAGTTGAGTGCAAACACCCTTCACGTCCCCTACAATGGGAACATCTATGGCACGGTTTCTTCCAATTTCTTCTGGCTCAATATCAACTTGAATTATTTTAGCATCATCTGCAAAACATGGCATGTATCCAAAATTCATTAATTCTGTTATTCTAGCTCCCAAGATCATTACTACATCTGCCTTTTGCATTAATGTAGTCCCAGGTCCATCCAATGGACTAGCTAAACCAAAATAAAGTGGATGATCTGCTGGAAATGAACCAAGACCAAAGCCCCATACTCCAACGGGTATTTTCATTAAATCTGCAAATTTAACTAACTCTTCAGTTGCACCAGAAAAGCTCGTACCCGTTCCTGCTATAATAAGGGGTCTTTCTGCTTTTAGCAATAGGTCAAGTGCTTCTCTTACTAATTCTTCATTTCCATATGGACCCTTCATGGCTCGCAGTTTTTCTTTTGGTTGAAATGCTTGTTGTACGATATCCAATTCATCATCACATTCTTTAACCATGACATCAACAGGGACTAATAATAAAACGGGACCAGGACGTCCAGTAGTAGCTATTCTGAATGCCATATTGACATATTCCGGAAGCCGAGCAGTTTCATAACAATATCCTGCCCATTT
>CAZIEC010000207.1:0-3691 GCA_964538145.1 uncultured archaeon | reverse complement strand
ACTATTAAATATTGTCAAGAACATTGATAATACTTTTTGAGATCCACTAAACATTGCTCTATCATAAGGATCTCTCATATCAATATTTATGATTTTTGACCCCAATAGAAGTTGCATTATCAGTCCAGCAGTAACTATGGGACCAATCCCCAATTCTGTTAAAGTCCCCCTTGTACTGGCCAGAATTACTCGGAGCCAATAATAATAATCGGTTGATTGTTTTATATCAATTCCATATAATGGGATATTTGATAAAATGATATATATGATGAGAACTACAGCTGTCCAAATCAGTTTCTCCTTGAAGCTAACTTCTCTCTGAGGTTGCTTTATCTCTGGCATTATGCGCACAAAAGGCGCAAAAAATTTTATAAACTTCCCAGCCATGATAATTCGATATTTTTATACTACAACAGAATATAATTAAAAAAACAAGAATTTTAAAAAAACTTTATGATTTAACTTATCTCAAAATTAGTAATTAAGCATTATTCAAATAAAATAAAAATTTACGAATAAAACTTTAAAATAAATAGAGAAAAAGCATACTTGCTCTTTCTCAATAAATCTTTTCAGATGATCATCAATTATTTAGAAAAGACTACCAATTCCAGTGGGTTCTTCGTCTTCCTCTTCTTCCTCTTCTTTCTTTTCCTCTTTTACTTCTTCTCCAGCGGTTGATGTGCCGGCTGCTGGTGCGGCTACAATTGGAGCTGCAGTAGCGGAACTTATGATCTGATCTATGTCAGTTTCTTTTAATCCAGCAACAAGTTTAGTAATTTGAGTTTTATCGCTTTCTACTCCTGCTGCACTGAGAATTTTTTCAATAGCATCTTCTGTAATTTCTTTTCCCGCTTTATGGAGAAGTAAAGCAGCATAAATACTTTCCATTTATTTTAACCTCCTTATTTTATTATTTTCATACGTTTTAATTTTTAATAATATACACTAATTCCATATTTTGTAAAAAAATATTTCATTTAATTATCCAAATAAACTTCCAATTCCAACTTCTTCTTCCTCTTCCTCTTCTTTTTCTTCTTTAGAAGTTTTTGTTTCTTCTGTTGAAGGTGCTTCTACATGTGAACCAAAAATTAAACTGTTAATTATATTTGCTGTAGCGGCAGCTTTTTTCAAATATTCATCCCTCATTTCTTCAATATAAATTGGTGCTTCAAATAAAACTCCTAGAGCTTCCATGTAAGCTTTTTGTATTAATGCTTCCATCGTTTCATCGTCTATAATACCTAATTTAATAGCTAAATTTTTAGCTCCAACAAAAGCAGTAGCTACATCTTTCTGGAAAGCTTCCATGTCCATGTAAAGAACTTCTTCTGGTATTAGTTCTCCATCCGCCCAAGCCATGTAGATTTTAATTACAGATTCTATAGGATTAATACCTAATTTTTTTAAAACTGCTGCCTGTTTAACAGTAACAAAATCGCCTGCTTTATGAGTTCTTGTATCCTCTCTAATCCATATAGTATCATTCTGAATTCGAGTAGGAAGCTTTAATGTCATGTTTAATTCACTAATAACTTGACCTGTTGGCAATCCTGTATCGCCGGCGGGTACCCATATGTCAACAGGCGTGATCTCATTAGGTTTAGCTGGGATCATCCATTTATTTTCTTCGAAAATTCTTTTTAATTCAAATACATCCATGTCAGTAAAGCAGAGAGCAGATTGTCCAGGAATGTTCTTTGCTAGCTCATCTAAGTTTTCTTTATTCGTTTCCTTTTTATACTGTTCTATTGCTCTTATTTGCAAGTTCTTTTTTGACATTCGTATAATTGCCTTTCCTCTGAGAATCTTTCGCATTTCCTGAACTTGACGATCATCCATTTTTGCTACATTAATTACCGCAACATTTTTATATTTATGAAATAAATCAACTAAGTAATTTATTTCATCAATTTTCCATTGTGGTATCTCTCTTTTCTTTAACACTCTTTTACACCTCTATAGTTTTTAAAAACTGTTCATCAACTTTAACTGGTTTTCCCATTGTAGTTTTTAGAAACATTGATCTAATATTATTGAATTTATGTGGCATCTGGTCAGCAATGTAATTGACGACAGCCTTGATATTCTCAAAGATCTTTTCTTTATCCATCGATTTCTTGCCTACTTTTACTTGAACTAATGGTTGCTTTTTCAATTGGATTTTAATGATTTTTAAGTATCTATCAATAGCAGTTCGCAAATCTTCCGGACTAGATATAATTCCATATCCACTAGGAAACGGTTTTGGCATTTTACCAAGAGGACCAAGAAATCGTGCTAGATGTCTCGCAACTAAAGGCATTAATTTATCTTCAACAATAAAAAAATCATATTTTTTAACAAATTTCTTCTTATACTTCTTTTCTTCATTTCCTAATTTAATTAAGCCATCTTGATCTAATGTATCAAGACCTAATTTTTTAGCTTCCAATAAAATTTCATCAGTAGCAATCACGCAAACGTTAGGTTTGTCTGCTGTAGTGATTTTGTTTGGCAAAATGATTTCCTTGTCGATTCGTTGTTTAGGATCATTTAAATTGATATCTTTAAGATTTATAATAAAATCAATGGATTCATCAAATTTTCTTACTTTATCAGGGTACCCTTCTTTTTTTCTTACTGATAATTTTAATGCCGCATCTAATGATTTCTTTAATAATTTATCATCTATTTTCATTTATCATAACTCACCCTTAATTCTATCATCATACTCTCCATTATCAATTCGTTTTTGAATGACACGCGGATCTTCACCTTCGACAGTAGCACCAATAGATAGAGCAGTACCTAAAACGGTTTTTACGGCAGACTTGTAAGTCTTATCTAAAAATTTCTCTTTCTTAGCATCTACTACTTTCATTACTTGTTCTAGAGTAAGATCGCCAATTTTTTGTTCTAAACTAGAAGGACTTCCTTTTTCAACACCTAGCTCCTTCAAGAGTAATGAAGCCGTAGAAGGGGTTTCTATGAAAATTTCGAATTGTTTCGTTTCTGGATCACATTCTATTCGAACAGGAACAGTAAGGCCCTTAAAAACCATTGTTTTTTTATTAATTTCATCAACAACATCTTTAATATTAATCCCTGTTGGACCTACAGCTGGACCGATTGGAGGCCCTCCTGAGGCACTTCCACCTGTTACTAGAGCTTTAACGATAACTTTTCCTTTTTTGCTCATCTTGATTAATCAACTTCCTATTTGGGTTATTACATGTTAGATTTTTTAAAAGACAAAGGAGCTCAAACAAAAGACTAATCATAGCATTTCAATATCTTTCTAAACATATTGAAACCGCATTAATTTGCGTCCTAAGTCCTTTAAAATAATCTTGAACTTAGTAAATTGAAAAATGAATGAGAATTAAAAAATTTTTCTAGTTCTAAGATTAATTAAAGTTTTTAAAAAATATTTAGAACCTACAGCATAATCTTCTTCCATAATTCAAATCGTGCTTCAAATATTCATCTGTAAGAATTTTTAAAACTGTTTCATAATCATAATCAGTATTATATTTCTCATTAATGATTTTTGGGATATCTTCTATCTGAATTTGAGGCTTACATACCAAATTGAAAATTTCTTGTTTTACATGATCTTCAATTTCTTTTACCATAATTAAAACAATAAAAATATTCTACATAAAGGTTAGCATGTTAAAAATTAATAAAAAACATTATATTTTAA
>CAZIEC010000206.1:0-3815 GCA_964538145.1 uncultured archaeon | reverse complement strand
ATGGAAAAACTTGGCAGGGTTAGTTCTATTGACAGCACGCTTTCAATGTTAATTTCACCAGTAGGGTCTGTTCTTGTAGGACCTTTAACACTACTTTTGGGCGTAAATAATCTATTTCTGGTTAGTGCATTCTTAGGACTTACGATAATTACAGCAGGTTATTTTTTAACAGGAATTCGGAAAGTGAAGTTTGATTCGGATTTAAAAACAGAAATAGTAGATTTATTAACATGAAATAAATTAATTAAAACCATGAAATATATTTAATATTTTTTCTTTTTTCTTAAAAAAAATAAAAGAACTAAGCATTATCTATACATGTACATGAATCTTTCCATGTAGTAGAGAAATATTTGATTGTAATAACCTGAAAAATAAAAATCACTTCCATGACCTCCAAAAGTCATCCATAAAATCGTGCATCTTGGATTTCCATTGTCTAAATAGGCCTTTTTAAATTTTCGAGCAATGTTAAAATAATTTAAGATATCATGAGTTCCTTGAAAAATCAGACAAGGAGGACTATACTTATTAACCATTAATTCTGGATTCATGAATTCTTTTTTTCCATTTATCCCAAAAAATATCATTTGTCCATTTGCTGGATAGAAAGGAATAAAACCTTTAACAGTAATATTAGAACTAAAGTAATTAGAATAATTTTTACTAGCAATTGCTAAAGCAGCTACAGAAGCAAGGTGTCCTCCAGAAGATCCTCCACTAAAAAAAACTGATGATAAATTTGCTCCAAATTTTGCGCTATTATTAGTTAAATATTTAGTAAAAATTCCTATATGTTTAATCATGTCATTTATATTATAATTACCCAATGAATATTTTGGTGTTGTAGGGTCTAATAATGAAAGGATAGTTTCATGTAAGCCATATTGAATGTCAAAAACGATGTATCCCTGGGAAGCAAAATAAGTGTTCATCTGAACATTATTTAAGGGACCTTTATCTCCAGAAGTCCAGCTCCCTCCATGTATTCGAATTAATGTAGAATTTTGTCCTGGTAATCCTTTACCTCTATTAAATGGCATGTAAACATCAAAATATAATTTAAGATGTTCTTCTTCATAATATAAGATATTTAATTTAACTTTGCATGCTTTTCGGGGTGCCCCCAAAATATATACCGTAGATGAAAAAGGTTCTTGAAGAAAATATTCTCTCTTATCGGCAGGAATTTTTTCTTCCCATCCATTTCCATAATCAATAGAAAATTGAGCTTTCGCTTGAATTTCAATTACCCAACTGGAAAGTAAAGGTAAAATCAATACAAAAGAGACTAATAATCCAATTATTCTCTTTCTTTTATATTTTCTAATGGACCATTTCTTTTTATTCAGTAATAAATAGAGAATAGTATTTGTAGCAAAAATAAGGGAAAAAAAAGGCCCAAACTGAGCAGAAATTATTGCAATGAAAGTTGTAATGAATTCAAAAGATCCAAAAGTTATTACAATTGCGAATAATATTCCTAAAAAATATAAGACTTTAGAAAAATTTTTAAAAATAATTTTAAGGATTAAAATGAAATATTTTAACGATTTTTTCTTTCTTTTTTTCTCATTATTAGTGCTAGAATAATTCCGTTTATACTTCCCATATTTTAAATTAAGAGATGCACAAGCAATTCCAAAAATTAATGTACCAAAGAAAAAGAAATTAGTCAAGAAATAACCTCCAATATAAAATGATATATTATTAGGTGTGGCTGCCGATCTTAAAAGATTGCCTCCGAGTATCGCTATGGATGCTATCATCATGAAAGATAAAAAGGAGTAATTAATTATTTGAAGTTTAAAAATATTCAGAGATTTAATTTGATGATGTTTAATATTTAAATAAGTTTTTAGGATATTTCCAAAAAAAGTAAATAATAAAATAAATCCTAAGAAATTTGGAAAGATGGAAGTGTTTTGAAAAATAAAGTATAACATTCCTATTAAAATACTCAAAACGTTTAATACGATGAAAATTATGTTCCAATTATAATTTTTTATAATTAATGATAAAATTCTTGTTTTTAGCACTGATCTCTTCATGACTTACTACTTGTTTTTCATCTTTTATTAACTAAATATGAAATTAACTATACTGTTTGAAAATTTTTCTAAAAAATATTCTTATACCTTAATAACGGGCAAAATATAATGATTTTAATATATATTTATACAAAAAAGTAATACTATTTATGATTTTGCTTTATTTTTTAAAAAAGCATCTTGTAATCAAAAGTATACAGATCTTTATAATGCCGATTTAGTAAAGCCACCATCAACTTGTATTACAGTTCCCGTAATATAACTTGCTTTCTCTGAAGCTAAAAATGTAACTAAGCTAGCAAGTTCTTCTGGATGTCCTAAACGACCTAATGGTATTTGTTCAACCCATTTTTTCATGATCTCTTCCTTTGATTTGGTGAGATTTTTAGCAGATTGTTCAATTAATTCTTTCATTCTATCTGTTAAATTAGGACCAGGACAAACAACATTTACTAAAATATTGTACTTAGCAAATTCATTAGCTAAAGTTTTAGCAAACCCTACTACACCTAAACGAGTAGTATTTGATAATACCATGTTTTCAAGAGGTTGTTTAACTGAAACTGAAGCGATTGCGATGATTCGCCCAAAATTTTGCTTTTTCATTATAGGAATGACTAAATAGCAGGTTCTAATGAAAGATAATAAGTTTAAATTTATTGCATTTTCCCATTCTTCATTTGAAATATCCATGATTGGTCCAGAAGGAGGACCGCCAGCATTGTGAACTAAAATGTCTATTCTGTTGAAATATTCAAGTGTTTTTTTAATTAATTTTTCAATATTTTCTTTATTATTCAAATCTGCTTGTATTGAAACAACTTTGTTATCATACTTTTTATTAACATTCTGCTTGATAATTTGTTCTGCTTTTTCTAGATTTTTCAATGAGCGACTACAAATAACTACATTAGCACCTTCTTCAAAAAACATTTTAGCACATGCTAAACCTAATCCCTTGCTTGAAGCAAGAATTAATGCCACTTTATTTTCCAAACCTAAATTCATTTTTAACCTCCTTAAAATCAATCTTTAAAAAATAGATTTGTAAATATAAAAAAAAGAATAATTTATTTTAATTCATGCTTTTTCCAGAGAAAATTATAAGTATACTTACCAACGAAATAAGCCAATAATATGCCAGCAATTTCATCAAGTATGTAATGTTGTTTTACAAATAATGTAGACAAAACGACCCCTGTTGCAATGATTAAAGTAATAATTGCAATAATTTTACGAGTAATGCTTGGTTTTATCTTGTAATACCTATACCATGCGTAAAAGATAATTACTGAAACTGCAGCATGAAGACTAGGTAGGCAATTGAATGAAGTATCGCTCCTATAATAACCAAACATTGCTTCTGCAAAAAAGTTTCCTTTATAAAGATTTTCTATTGCAAAGAGATCTTGTCGCCACCAATAGGTTGATACTGGAAACACTATATAAACAAGAATTGCAATAGCATTTATTATTACTAGAGACCAGCTGAGAGCGTATCCTTTTTCACCATCAACAAAGGCAAAATATACCATGGACAAGATTACCATCGAATAGAATAGATAAATGTAAAAAATGGCCATTTCTGGAATGAATGGAATTAAATTGTCACCAAGAAAATCGAGATGGAAACCCGTTCCTTCAGGATATAGAGAACCAGTCCAATCATAAGCAATAGTATTTAATAGGATATAAAAAACAACAACCATTAAAAAGAAATTTACAATCGCATACGAGAGCCATTTACTCCATTTGGTTGATTTT
>CAZIEC010000205.1:0-3899 GCA_964538145.1 uncultured archaeon | reverse complement strand
TAATTAAAAAATCATTTCCAAGAATTAAAATTATTGCTAGATTAACAAAAATACCAATTATAGGAAAATTATTTGAATTCTTTCTTTTTGAAGGTGATGTTTTAATATATCTTACTAAAGATAAAATCATTTCCGTTAATCAGAGCGTGGAAAAACCCCAAGAAATGGTTTTACCTTCAGCTATTGTTGAATATTTTATTAATAAAGCTAAATATCATTGGATAATGAATACTTGTATATGTAGAGAGTCAATGTCATGTAAAAATTATCCTATTAATCTAGGCTGTTTATTTTTAGGAGAAGCTGTTTTGGGAATTAATCCAAAATTAGGACGTTTAGTTTCAAAACAAGAAGCCCTTGAACATGTTAAAAAATGTAGAGATGCTGGATTAATTCACATGATTGGTAAGAATAAACTAGACATGCAATGGTTAGGCGTGAAACCAGGAGAAAAATTACTTACTATTTGTAATTGCGATCCATGTTGTTGTTTATGGAGGATCTTACCATTTGTTTCTCGAGATATTGGAAGTAAAGTAAAAAAAATGGATGGAGTTTACGTAAAAGTAAATCAAAATTGTGTTGGATGTGGGATCTGTACTACTGGAGTTTGTTTTGTGGATGCTATTCACTTGCATGGAAATATTGCCCAAATCAATGAAAATTGTAGAGGTTGTGGAAGATGCGTGGAAATTTGTCCTCAAAATGCTATTGAATTATCAGTCATGGATAATGAATTCATCAAAAAATCAATAAAAAAGATTGAAAAAGTCATCAAATTAACTTAAAATAATTTATATAATCATTTTATTAATTTATTCCTTAAAAAATAATTTTTTCATTATAAAATTGATAGTCTAAAATAATGGCGTATAGTTATTATTTTGCAATAATAGAATCTGGGCTTACTTCTCTTTGAAGCATTTCAAAAGCATTTTTGGATGTTGAGAAGGTTTTTGCTTTATATCTCTGTACCAAATTTAATAATTCCTCATCAAATATTCTGACATATAATTTGATATGTTGATATCTTAGATGAAGTCTTGAGGTAAGGTAAAGTACTTCATCAAATTCTGATTCTCTGTTGTAGCAAATAAAAATCTGAGATACGGTGGATAAATCAACATGCTTTCTTAAATCGCTTAAATATTTGATGTAATCATTGACTAAATGCAAATTCGGATTCATTGGAAATTCAATTCCCTCGTTAATATCATCAAAAAGAAATATTTCCCGATTTTCTTGTAACGAAGCTTCGAAAGCAATCCGGTGCGTCAATCTATCCCTCCCAATGACGACAACAGCTCCAGACTTGCCTTTCAACCAAAGTTTAATATGTTCCATTGCCCATTTAGATGTTGAAAATGAAAAAGCATTCAATGGTGGCTGCCTGAGATAATCTTGAACGTGTTCTTCAAAGGCTCTAACATAAATCTTGCAATCGGGATTTAATTTCCTAATTTTTTCAGTACAAATTATTACAATTCTAGAATCATCCACATTAATGAATGCTTCTTTGGCCTTTTTTATTCCCGAATCAATGAGATTATTAATATCTGTAGGGTCTCCAACAACCACTGGTTTCCCAAAATTAATTAAATCTTCAACTAATTCTTTATCATCCTCAATTATACTAAAAGGTTTTTTGTTTTCAATGCAATAATCAACTATTCTATCTGAGAGGTGCTGATATCCAATTATTACTGCGTGGTTTCGTTTATGTTTCGCTAATATTCGACTAGTAACTATAGGATTATATTTTTCTAATAATTCTCCTACTAGAAAGCCAAAAACTATGACCTCTAGTAAAATGGGCCATACAAGGTTGTAAAAATTAATAAAATCGCTACTTTTAGGTGGAGTTCGAATGGTAAATGAATACAAAACAATTTGGGGAATATTCACACCATGTTCAGTAATTAAGAAGTATAAGAAACCGCAGAACCAGAATATGAATAGAAATAGAAATTGTACCTTGTATTGTTTAAGTTTTAACTCGACATTTATTAAAAAACTAATTAGACTCATGTAAAGAATATGATCTCTCTCATATATAAATCTTAAATCTTAACTAAATCCACTCACAATGTAATTTTTAATTATATAAAAGCGAGATTAAAAGATGCCAAAAATTTAGGAAATTAGAAAAATAAAAAAATTATAATTTTTGCTGAATAATTTTCTCTTTTATTTCTTTCATTCTTTCAGGAGTTAAATCATAGAATTTCCAGAAAATTAGAACACCAATGATTATTGCAATCCCAGGAATTATTGAAATGTGAAGCCTAATACCTAGTAGTGCTAAGTCGGATTGATTTATTACCTCTGGAACGAAATTAGTGAAAGCGTGTATCAAGACTAAAATTAAAAATTGTACGACATTAGCCATTCTTCCAAAAAAGAATTTCACGCCTAAATAGGTTCCTTCAAGCCGTTCTCCATCTAATAAAGTCATTTCGTCAAGTACATCCGCATTAATTGCATCTTGCATTACAAAAAAAACGCCCCCAGTCAATCCTACAAAACATCCAATGATTAACATTGCGATTATAGAATTTGCAAAAAATAATACCATTGTTGCGATTCCCATGAATAAAGAACCAAGCACGATCATTTTCTTGTTATTATTTACTTTAATTGCTACTTTAATCCATAGCGGAATAGATAATATGCTGACAAGTAAATATCCGGACATCCCCAATATCATGGCAGATGATTCTAGTTTCAATATATATTTGATGAAATAATTCAAAGAAGCAATTAATAATCCAGTAAGTATAGTGTATCCAAAATGCAGGACTAACCACATCAAAAAATTTTTTTTCTTGACAGCTTTAACAATATCCTTGAAAAAGTTAAACCTCCATTTTTCATCCTTGTAAGTTTCTAAATATCTCTGCAAAACTTCTTTTCCTTCTTTATGTCCTGGTATCATTAGAAAACCAGATGCACATATGATAATTGCTAAAATAATTGCTTGAAATATGTATGTTTCTTTAATACCGTAGTCCACGATCATTGGTGGGACTAAAAACCCCAAGATCAAGCCTATAACGCCCCAAAAACCACGCATCCCAGAAACTTTTCTTCTCTCATCAAAATCACTAAATTTATACGGCAATAGGGCTTCTGAATTCACGCTCCATAAAGTATAAAATCCATCATATATGACCAAGATTAAAAGTGCATAAAAGAAGATTAAAATCTGAGAATCACTTGGAGCGAGATAAATTAAGATATATGATAGTGCCCAAGGAAAAACGCCAATAATCACCCAAGGAAGGCGCCTACCATATTTTCTAGTGATTTTTAATGGTCTATCGGTTAAATTTCCGATTAAAGGTTCGTTTATAGCATCCCAAATAGAATATACAATGAATAATATTCCGAGAAGGGTAATATTTAAATGTACTTCAGTTTCATAAAAGAAAAATGCATAAGCTCCAAATGCTCCAACGCTGAAATTTATAAGACCTTGAGAGATTGCGTATGAATTGATCTCTAAAAATCCATGCTTCTTTTTCTCTTTCAAGAGCAATCTACACCTTCATTAATAATTGAAGTTATTTTTTAATGTTTAAATTACTTATAATTAATCTTCAATCTTTTTCTAAATAAATGCATGTAATTCATTGAAATTTTACTTACATTAAAGATGAAACAATCATAATTCAATGATAAGTAATTCACTAAATTCATTTTATTATATTTTTCATCTCTCTTGAAAACAGTCAACATTGAAATAAGAAACAATTTTAATAGACAAGTTGTTGCAAAATAGCATTAAATATTTAAATGCAAAAAAACAAACAAACTTTAATTAATTAAATTTAAAACTTATTTTTTAATGGTGTAAAAGATTTTCATTTACAAAAAAAATAAA
Organism: uncultured archaeon; assembly: GCA_964538145.1. Lineage (GTDB taxonomy): Archaea > Asgardarchaeota > Lokiarchaeia > Sigyniarchaeales > SOKP01 > SOKP01. Next base: position 16 of record CAZIEC010000205.1, on the reverse strand, counting down.
TTTAAATGGACAAATC
>CAZIEC010000204.1:0-3965 GCA_964538145.1 uncultured archaeon | reverse complement strand
CCAATCTTTTAAAAATTGCTTTTCAAGTTCATATCCCTTGCTAATAGATTTGTCAATCAAATAATTGGTACACAATTTAATCCCATTTAAAACTACTTGGTTCTTAGTAAACAGAAATCTTGCTTTTTCCAAGGCAATTTTTATTAGCTCTTCCTTTGAATCAACAATATGGTCAATCAATCCAATTTCCAAGGCTTTTTCAGCAGGAATTTTCTCTGCAAACATTAGAATTCTCTTGGTCCAAGGTATTCCTAAAACTCTCGTCATGATTACAATGGTTCCCGCACCAGGAAATATTCCCGTTTTAATTTCTGGCATTTGAAAATAAGTTTCTTTAACAGCCAATCTGTAGTCGCTACAGAGAGCATAAGCCACGCCATCACCCATCGCTTTTCCGTTGATGGCACATATCACGGGTTTCCCGCTAAATAAAGAAAAAGCTATTTCTGAGGCAATTCTTTCATATTCAAAAGCCATTTCATGATTGCTAGCATCTATCGAGCGCATGTCCATTCCAGTAGTAAAACTATTTCCGTTTCCAGTTAGTAAAATCCCTCTAATATTTTCTGCTTGTTGGCAATGATCAATTACTTTTTTGAGATCCTTGAGCATTTCAAGAGTGAGGGCATTTGCTTTTTCTTGTCTATTTAGAGTTATTATCCCGAACCTTTTTTTAACATCAAACTTAACGTGTTCTCCTAAATTTAAATTATTCACGTTCATGGACAAATTATATCATTAAAAATTTTTTAATTTTCCCAATAAACCGAATTTGATTTTGTCAAACCTGTCATTTATTAGTTAGGTTAAATTTTCTTATATTAGAGAATTAATCACGTCCAAGAATTATCATGGAAATTCTAAAAAATACGATAGAAAAGTTATTAAGTCTGTTTGAAAGGCATGAACTCCAGATCCCCTCACTAAAAAAGATAGTAATAGGTTTGGGTTATACTGGAGTTGAAGTCGCACGAAAGGAACAAAATGAAAACTATTCAACCGTTGGTCTATGTTATACCTTAACATCGATCATTAACAAGCCAGAATGCACAAAATTGGAAAATGCGGGCAATTTAACACAAAAATCTACAAAAGAATTGTTGTATTGGTGTTTGGAAAATCCAAGCATTAAAAAAATCGTTGGAATTGCTACTTTAAATGCCGTTTCTCAATATTTCATTCAAAAATTTAGACCTTATTTTGAATTACAAGAAGATTTGTTTGAATTTTTAAGATTAAATAATCGTTCAAAGGTGTTGTTCATTGGTTATTTGAGACCATTAGTAGAGAAAGCAATGAAATTTTCTAAAAATATTATCGTTGTTGAGGATCATTTAGCTAATAGACAATTAATGAATGGAATTAAATTTAGTAGGGATATAAATGATTTAAATAATGGAGATAAGAATGTAGATTTTTTAATATGTACTGGTACTGCTATTTTAAATGAAACAATAGATAGAATTATTGATGAGTTTAAGAATAAAGTTAATAAATTCATTATTTTAGGGCCAACAGTAAGTTTTATTCCTGATACTTTATTCGAAGCCGGAATTTCAATAGTGGGTGGCTTGAACGTGAACGATAATGAAAAAGTGCTTAAGGTTATACAAGAAGGAGGAGGAACTAAGGATTTTAAAAAATACTCCATGAAATATTACTTAATCAACAAGCTTAACCATGGCGAGAGATGAGAGCTTTATTAAAAACTTTTTCTGATTTCTTTTCTTCATGTCTTTTTGAAGGTCCATATATTCGAATTCTAATTCATCTAACTTTTTCTCAAGTTTTAAGATATCGGATTCAATAACTTTAATGTTTTCTTTTAATTCTTTAATTTTATTTAGTTTTTCAATTTTTTTAGTCTCATCATCAATTTTATTAATGTTCTCCATTTGGCGTTTTGTTGGAAGCTTGCGTTTTTTCCTGCTCAATTTGAGTTCAAGAGATTCGAGCTTTGATGTTAATACTTTTTTCTTGTATTGATAAATTTTTTCCCGCTTTTCTACTTCTTTTCGATAAATATTATCATTTAATCTTTTAATTTCGGATTTCCATTGAGAAGTCTTATTATTTACCATATTGCGGGCTTTGCTAATAATTTCTTCAAGAAATTTCATGTTTAAGCTCAAATCATTGAGATCACTTGAATCAAATGAAAATAAATCTGGATAATAGCTTATATCTAAAATGATATCTGAAAACTCCTCTATTTCATTCCCCTCATCATCAATAATTACTGCCAGGTATTGATTTTCGATGATGAAACCTTGAAATGTAATTTTAAATATTAGCAAGTAGAATTTTTTTTCCTCTAGCGAAAATTTAGTCGATAAATCTTTTAATTTACTTTTTTTTACTTTTAAAATGGTAAAATCGCCATTGAAATATGATGATCTACAATAATTGATAACATGATTTATTAAAGGGTGTCCTAAGGCGAAAAACTCAAGATCTTCTCTCTCTCTTGCCATTGATAGGCTAAATGTCCCAATATAAATATTTTTCAATTTAAAATAAGAATTTCTTGCGAGATTATCTGAAATTTTAATCCAAACAATAGAATCCATCTTGTCTAAAAGTGGTAGGTCTTCATTGATATTGGAAAAAAATTCAAATTCACCATGATCGTGGATTTGCTGGTTAAAAAAGTGGTAAATGAATAAAAAAAGTTCGCCATGACTTAATTTCACTTCCCTACAACTTGCTAAAGCAGAAAATAAGCCCTCTGCTTGAAAGGACTTTTTATCAATTAGTAAATCATCAAGTTTCATTTCCATTTCTCTTGCTCGTCGAATTTCTACATCCAATTTTTCTCTGAATTTGCGCAATTTTTTTATCTTTTCGATGCGATCTAAAGAAAATACAATGTTTTTTATTTCACTTTCAATATTTCCTAGGATAGGTTCTAATTGTCCGATTGATTCTTCGAATAAATGGATTCGTTTATCTAACGCATATATTATATCAGTTTCCACGGTACCATCAATGAAAAAATTGTAAATATAGATTTCTTTGGATTTCTGTCCTATTCTATCAAGCCGTCCAATCCTCTGTTCTAATCGCATTGGATTCCAAGGCAAGTCATAATTTATTAAAATTCTACAAAACTGAAAATTTCTTCCTTCGCCACCAATTTCTGTAGATAACATTATTGAAAATTTATTACTTTCCTTGAAACGTTCTACTGCCTCATCTTTCTGATCCTTATTCATTCCACCATAAAAGATTTCCACGTGATAAGAGTTATTAGATTTTTTAAGAAGGTCTTTCAAATAGAATAATGTATCTATAAATTGCGTGAAAATGAGAACTTTTTCAGTCGGATTTCGATCATGAATTTGTTCTAATAATTCTAATAATTTATTAGCTTTTGAATCATAAGGAATCCTCTCTAACTTATCCTTGAATTCTTTTAAAATCCTCTCTTGATTTATTAAGTCTAAAATACCATTATTCTCACTTTTATTCTCCTCTTCACTTATTAATGCTTCTGAATCAATCGTTTCAGCTTCCAATTCGAATTCAAAAAAATCAGGGTCTTCATCGGTTATCGTGTCCAATTTTCCCTGCTTATCCTTTAATTTGTTAATTTGTTCAAGCCTTCTTTCCAAACTCTTTAATAATGCGTGTTTTGAACTAGTTAGTAATTTTTGTAACGTAGTGACTATGAAACCCAAGCCTGCATTTCCTTTAACCATTGAAGTATTGTATATTTTTGCGAGATATAACCTAATTTCATTATAGACCTCCAATTCTCTCCTTGTAGGTTTTACGATTATTGTTTGAGCAATTCTCTTATTAATAAACTCTTTTGAAAAAACATTTTTCTTTCTATTTCGAATTAAAACTTTAGCTAAAGTGTGATCTTCTTCTATTTTTTTCAATAATTCATTTTTATATTCAAAATCCTTTAAATTGTTTAAAATCGTATTAATTGACGCTTTTTCTGAAACATAGCCTAG
>CAZIEC010000203.1:0-4018 GCA_964538145.1 uncultured archaeon | reverse complement strand
CCTCTCAAAATTATAAAAACTCCAACCAATCCACATATAACTCCCACTAATATTGAAGTAATTAATGCTCGCTGTAAAAAAGAATATTTTACAAGCGCTTCAAAAAAACTTTCTAATATCATTTTAATTCAATATTTTAATGTTAATAATATTTATTTTACACTTAAAGTAATGAATGAATCCTTTTTAATAGTTTTTCAAATTGATCTACCCTTTCCTTTGAAGTAAAATAAAAACATTTAAATTTTTTTAAAAATACGAGATATCGTAAATACGATGGATCGTAATTTTTTTTTTTAAATTTTTAAATCATGACGATTAAAGAATACAATAAGCATGATATTCTAGTCTTAATTTTCATACTTACATTTATATTCTTAAATATTCTAAGTTCACCGCTTCTATCAAAAGTTTTTTTCATTAGCAACGATCAAAAAGATGTGAATTTAATTAAAACATCTAATACAAGCTTAAAAATAGTTACCACATTAACCATAATTGAAGATGTCGTTGAAAATATTGTTGGAAAAGATGTTCCAGTAATCGTTAGCGGTACTGAAGATCCTCATTCATATGAACCCACTTCAAGTGAGATTTCGGCGTTAGCAGATGCAGATGTTATCTTCAGAATGGGCGTAGCATCATTAGAGCCATGGTGGAGGACGGATTGGGAGGATACAATAGTTATTTCATTAATTGAACCAGGAATGCTTAAAGTTGACCCGCTCTTAGGCTTTAAGAACCCACACGTTTGGATGGATCCAAATAATGTTAAGAATTTTACCTTAAGAGTAAATGAAACATTATGTAGTCTTGAACCGATTCAAGCAAATAGATTGATTTTTTCAAACAATACGAGTAATTTTATCAATATTTTAGATAATTTAACCAATGAAATTATTAACGCAAGGAAAAATTTTATTGGTTTAAAAGTGGTGGTCAGTCACCCTGCATTTTTTTATTTTTTTTCAGAAAACCTCTTGAATATTACAAGAGTTGCAGCAATAGAAAAAGGTGAAGGTAAAGAACCATCTGCTATAGATATAGCTAATGTTATTCGTTTAATGGAAAGAGAAGACTGCCATTTGATAGTTACTAATCCCCAACATAGTTTAGAAAATGTTTATGAAATAGCAAGAGAAACAAATTCACGAATTGCGCTTCTAACTCCATTGTTAAATGTTGTTGTAAATTGGAATGGTAAAACAATGAGTATTGATACTTATAAAGAATTAATAGAATACGATTTATGGGCTTTAGCACATCCAATTGAAGTCCCGGAAGTTATTGAATTGTGGGGTGTTTTTTTAGCCCTTATAGTCTTAATTTTAGTTGTTCTTATAATATTTATATATATTAGAAAAAAACCAAAAGAATAAATCATTTTGAATAATTTTTTAAATAAATTAGAGATGGAGGAAAATGGAACCTATAATAAGCTTGAGAAACATTTCAGTTAAATATCAACGTATTTTTGCCTTGCAAAATGTAAATTTGGATGTATATCAAGGAGATTATATTGGAATTTTCGGACCAAATGGTTCTGGCAAAACAACGCTCTTGAAAGTTATTCTTGGGTTAATTGAACCTGTTGAGGGAGAAGTAAAATTATTTGGCACGTATAATCTAAAAAAGATGCGCACGAGTATAGGATATGTTCCTCAAGATATTTACGTTAAAAAATCCTTTCCAGCAACAGTTTTAGAAGTTGTTGAAATGGGATTGTATGGAAAAGTAGGATTTTTGCGTCCATTGAGTCCAGAAGACAAAAAGAAAGCAGAAGAAGCATTACATATCGTTCACATGGGTCATTATAAAAATCGACCTATAGGGCATTTATCTGGAGGACAATTACAAAAAGTAATGGTTGCTAGAGCTTTAGCTTCAAATCCAAAAATATTATTATTAGATGAGCCGACCAGCGCACTGGATTTTGTAATGGTAAGGGATTTAATGCAACTATTAACAGGATTAAATCAAAAATATAATATTACAATTATGGCAATAAACCACCATTTAGATTTGCTACTGCCTTACTGTTCACGCCTTCTATTAATGAGTGGTAGAATTATATATGACGGTCCTCCAGATAATCGTGAAGAAATTAATTCTAAAATAAATCTTGTATTTGAATCAAAAAAACCAATATAAATATCAATTTTAATCATGAGCGATTTAGATTTTAAAGTTTTAAGCTTTTTGTTTGAAAATAAGAAACCATTGAAAATAAGCCAAATTTCAGAAAGCATAAATGTAAAGCACTCTACAGTAGGCAGTTGCGTGAAAAGATTAATGGAAAGAGGATTAGTTGATTATAAACCATTTCATGAAGTAAAATTAACAGATAACGGCAAAGAACTGGCAATCGAATTAGAACGGCATACTCATTTACTCGAATTATTTTTACATAAAGAATTAGGTTTAACGCCCCAAGAAGCCTTGAAAGAGAGCAAAAAAATCAATCTATTACTTTCTTGTAAAATAATTAATAAAATATGTGAAAAATACGGGCATCCTAAAAAATGTTCTTGCGGAATTGAAATTTATAAAGTACCTCGGTGTACTTGTGGCTATAAGGATTCTGAATAATGCTTTTTTTTAAATTTTTTAACAGAAATCGATGTTAAAATGCAAAATATGTATTAAAAAGTCATGATACTATTACTTTCACATATTTTTGTGAAGGTGTCAGAAAAAAAATGGATAAAGAACTAATTCTGCAAAATCTTCTTCAAAAAGAAGCGTTTCAGTAGGAGAGAAAAGATCTCCTTCCATCTTTTGGACTATTAAATTTATGGGGTATCCAAAAAGGTTATGTTTTTTTCCTTCTCCCTTTTATCGAAGGAAAATATAGTTTTAAATCCTTCAGAGAACGAGACAAGAAAATAAAAGCATAATTTTAGAAAAACTTATTTTTAAATTTCAAAACTGTCATTGTAATCTAATAAATGAATTTTAATATCGGAACTCTTAAACAATTCCTTGAAAAATTTTTTATGGGAAGTATGAATTGGTATTAAGTTTTCAGGCTTAACTTGTTTCACAAAATTAATAATGTCATGAGGGGCAGCATGACCAGATGCATGAATCTTGTAAGTAGGAATTCCTAATTCTAAAAATCGATTGTAAAATTTATCGGTATTATCAAAAAACTCTTCTGCATAAGGATCTAAGTTAGAAGAAATAAACATGCCCATTGAATTAGGATTTAGATTTTTAATAATATTTTCGTTTAACCAATTCATGTAAATGAAAAATTTTTCCTTCATATCTTTAATTTGGCGATAATCGATAAATCTAAACCCTTTATCTTGAGTATATAAAGCTTGACGGATTTCCTCTTGCCATTTAAATCTGGCATTTCCAAACTTGATAATTAAAATGTGATCATCATTTATTATATTCGGATTTTTCATTGTTTCATAAATTTCATCTTGATTTAATAAATAGTAGAAATATGCATCTTTTTCATCGATTATAAACTTCCAATTGTATTTTTTAGCAATAGAAGATATTGTTCTAAACCTATCCCAATCTATTCGATCGTATTTTACAATTATATAATCAAAAGGATTGTTCTCAAACAAACTTAGCAAGTTTTTTTCCACCAAATTCTCAGATTCTATCGTGCTCTTGCAAATTTTTGTTCCTTCAATGATTAATAATTTAATACCATGAGAAGACAATTGCTTTAATTGTTGGTCGGTTGGTTTTCCTTTGGAAATAAATATTTGATGAGATTTAATCTCATTTATAAACTCTTTTGACATGTGAGATAAAGGTCCATGCATTCGGAAATCACCTGTATAAACAATGGGTCCCGAGCTAGAATAAATAATAAACCCATATGCTGCTGGAATGGAATGATCCACATGATAAGGTACAATTTTTAAGCCCTTGATATTTATTAAATCTCCAGTTCTAAACGTTTTCCAGTTTAAACCATTGTAATAATTATCAATGGAAATTTTTGATGTTTTATTGAAAGCTAATATGATCCTTTTAGTAACTAATCCAG
>CAZIEC010000202.1:0-4033 GCA_964538145.1 uncultured archaeon | reverse complement strand
TTAAAAAATGGAGACTCTGTTGAAGTCGAAAATCCAGATAATAAAAAGAAAATATCTGCAAGTTTAGAAATTTCAGATATTGTTTTAGATTTTGCTGCTCAAGTTTCTAAAAATATTGTTGATGATCTCGAATTCTCTGGTGTTGAATTAATCATACGACCATTAGCTAAACCAACTTTACAACCACCAGAGATATCAATGCCAAAGATCCCCACTCTTGGTAAAATCCCCGGTGTACAACCTATTAAAACTGAACCCATAAAATCCACATCTTTTACTCCATTACCTACACCTCCAGCTCAAAAAACGACTCCTGAAACAAGTGCACCAGTTATTCCAGATATGAAAACTGATTTTCCAAAACCTACACCACCTCCTCAATTAAAACCAATGGAACCTCCCAAACCTACCATGCCAACACAAGTGCAACCCCCAGTCACTCCGACACAACCTCCACAACCAATGCCAATGCCAATGGGAACTCCAACTAAGCCTCCAATTCAAGCACCAACTCAACCTTCAACAACTTTGAAAGCACCCACACCTCCATCTCAAGTGTCCCAAGCTCAACCAATACAAGCCGAACCATATCCTAATAAAATAGATGTAAATATTCTTCAACAACAGATTGGTGGGATCGTCTTAAAGCCCGTTATAGATGATACTATTGAGGGAGGGAGAGTAAGATTAAATTCTTCTATTATTCAAAATTTAGGCATTGGACCAGGAATGTTAGTTGGCTGGGAAGATCCCCTTACAAGGGCTAAAGGCTCTGCTAGAGTAGAGGATGCGCCCATTAATGCTTCAGAAATTCACATGAGTAGGGATACTAAAGAAGATACCAACATTCAATCTCAATATATCGTTGTTTATTCAGCAGAACCTCCAATACAAAAAGTATCAGAAATTACTCTCGAAGTTCAATCTCAACCAAATCTGATGGGATATTGTCTTGTTAGCCCCAGGATAGGTTTATCATTGGATTTAAAGAAAGATGATATAGTGGCTTTTGAGGATGAACTTACGGGTGCTACTGCTGCTGGAAAAATCGAAATTGTTGAAACTTTACCTGATAATGTTATCATGATCGATAGCGAAATTTTGGAGGCTTCTGGAATTGGTAGTTTTGAAGTTAAAGTCATGAAAAATCATAGACCCATTGTTCCTTTACAAAAAATCTCATTAGGAATAACTCCCATAACCGGAGAAAATGTGTGGGAAATTGTGAGTTCTGCTAGAGAAAACATTACTTCATTAAAAGCTTGGTTAGAAAATTATATCATATTTAAAGGAATAAAATTACGTTGGAGCGCTGTTAATATAGCATGTTCAATATTAAATACGGTTCCAGACTTGACTGGGGACGTGTTCGCTCAGGTAACTCAAAATACTACAATTAATTTAACTCCTATGGGTTTAATTCCATTTAATGCAATATTAATCATTGATATTAGTCGTTCAATGATGGCGAGAGATGTATTCGCCACGAATATTGCTCCTGCCATAGAAGGAATAAAAGCAGCCATGGAATCTAGGGAAATTCAAGAATTTCTCAAGCATTTCAAGCCAAATATTAACGTACCTCGTAGAATAGCTGCTGCTTTTGCGGCTGTTTTGTTTCTCAGCGAAAAAGTTGGCAGGGGTTTTGGAGAAAAGGTAGCAGTAATTAGATTCGCTGATGAAGCTCAGATACTACCATTTGGGAATAGTTTTTACATGGATTCAGCTAGCGGTAAAAAAGGGGTTTTAGAAGATGCCGCAAGAATGATAGTTGATCGCATTGCTAATGCTTACGGACAAGCAACTAACATGGGTGCAGCATTGCTAGCAGCTCATCAAATATTAAATGAATTTGAAAAAATGAATCCGGACCAACCGACAATGATAGTGCTATTAACTGATGGTGAGCCTACAGATGGAGATGCTTTTTTCGAAAATATTAAGCTTTTTGCCCAAAAAAGCAATGTAATTTTATATATTGTTGGTCTTGGCAATCCAAACGATGAATTAATGACAAAAGCTGCTCAATTGTGTGGAGGTGAATATTTCAAGCCAGCTGATGCTGGAGAACTACTTGTTTGGTATTCAAAAAGAGCGCGAGATTTAACAGTAAAATTGAAAGCTCATCGAGAAGAAGTTTAATATTTTTCATGATCAATTTATCTTTATATTAATTTGAGAGTAAACATTAACATTATTCATAATTTTAGACTTAAATAAATTTAATTTCTAATTCTCATGGAGTGTTTTTAATGAACGAGTTTAATGAAAAAACCCCTCTTTTTTTAGATCCATCTAAAAAATTAGAAGAAAGAATTGAAGATTTAGTTTATAGATTAACTTTAGAAGAAAAAATATCCCAATTATTAAATGATGCTCCTGAAATCGAGAGATTAGGAATTCCAAAATATAATTGGTGGAATGAATGCCTTCATGGCGTTGCATTTGCTGGTGTTGCTACAGTATTTCCTCAAGCAATTGGTTTAGCTGCAACTTTTGATTTAGAATTAGTTAGAAAAGTAGCTAAAGCAATATCTGACGAAGCTAGAGCTAAGCATCATGAAGCAGTTCGATTAGGGCAAAGAAAGATTTTTCAAGGTTTAACGTGTTGGTCACCTAACATTAACATTTTTAGAGATCCAAGATGGGGTCGGGGACAAGAGACTTTTGGTGAAGATCCTTATCTGACATCAAGAATGGGCGTAGAATATGTAAAGGGTTTACAAGGTAACGATGATAAGTATTTGAAGGTTGTTGCGACTCCTAAACATTTTGCTGCTTATAGTGGTTTAGAATCTGAAAGACATTTTTTTGATGCTAAAGTCTCAATGAAAGATTTATGGGAGACATATTTACCTGCTTTTAGAGCATGCATTATTGAAGGTAAAGCTGAGGGTATTATGGGTGCTTATAATCGCTTGAATGGTGAACCTTGTTGTGCAAGTCCTTATTTACTCAATGAAGTTTTAAGGAAAAAATGGAACTTTCAAGGGCATGTTGTTTCTGATTGTGGAGCAATAATGGACATTTACATGAAACATGAGGTGGTTAGCTCTGGCGAAGAGGCTGCTGCGTTAGCAATAAAAGCGGGATGTGATCTTTTTTGTTGCATAAATATTCGTACTCGCAAGAAAAAGAAAATTAGATGGGATTGGATTAATGGTGCACTTCAAAAAGGACTTTTATCTGAAAAAGACATAAATAAAGCAGTAAAACGGCTTTTTCGTGCTAGGTTTCTTTTAGGAATGTTTGATCCACCTGAATTAGTGAAATATTCTCAAATTCCTTACGAAGTAAATGATTGTAATGGACATAGAGCTTTAGCACTTGAAGCTGCTAAAAAATCAATTGTTTTATTGAAAAATGAAGAGAAGATTTTACCACTCGATAGAAACTTAAAAAAAATAGCCGTTATCGGGCCAAATGCAGATAATTTAGATGTTCTATTGGGAAATTATAATGGAACACCTTCTAAGTATACTACCATATTAGAGGGAATAAAAAAGATTGTATCTCCTCGAACTGAAGTACTATATTCTGAAGGATGTCCTCTTAAAAGATCTTCAAAAGATGGATTTGAAGAGGCAATCTCCATTGCAAGACAATCTGATGTTGTTATAATGGTGTTAGGTCTATCACCTCGTTTAGAAGGCGAGGAAGGAGAAGCTGTTGAATCTGATCTTAAAGGAGATCGCCTAAACCTAAACTTACCTGGTAGTCAGGAACCACTCTTGAAGGAGATTGACTCATTAGGAGTGCCCATTATTTTAATCTTAACTGGAGGGAGTGCTTTAGCTGTTGATTATGCCAAAGAAAGTGTTCCAGCCATATTAGAATCGTGGTATCCAGGAGAAGAAGGAGGCCAAGCTGTAGCTGAAGTTTTATTTGGATTATGTAATCCAGCTGGAAGATTACCCATTACATTCTATAAATCAACTGATCAATTACCAGATTTTAGAGATTATTCAATGCAAGGACGTACTTATAGATATTTTGAAGGAGAACCTTTATTTCCTTTTGGATTTGGGTTAAG
>CAZIEC010000201.1:0-4151 GCA_964538145.1 uncultured archaeon | reverse complement strand
TATGCAGATTTTGTTCAACAAATTGTAGATCCTTGCGAAGAAATCTTACAGAGATTTCAGATTGATATCAGATACATCCGCCCTAAAGGTGGAATGGTAAAAGTTGATCAAATGAATTTGGAATATGAAGGCAAGTATGTTGGTTTATATGACCAATTTGGAGTTTTCTGGGGAAATTTTGCTGATTTGAATGTTGAAGATATTTTATATTATGATCCTGTGATTCATCCTTTCGAAAATTTTAAGACAGTTCAAGAAATTGAGAATTATGATTGGCCTGATGGTACTGACAAGACTCCATTCAAAGGTCTGAAAGAACAAGCAAAAAAACTACGAGAAAAAACAAATTATGCACTAGTTTCACATCCTACTGGATGTATATATGAATATACAACATTTTTATTTGGTTTTACAAAAGCATTGAGATATCTTAGGACTAAACCTGAATTAATTGAGGCAGCAATGAAAGGATTGCTTGAATATTGGATCGACTACAATACAACATATCTTAATGAAGTTGGAGAATATTTAGATGTAGTTTGCTTGAATGGGGATGTTGCAGAACAATCTGGCCCCATAATGAACTTGAAACTTTATGAAAAGTTAATACTTCCATACGAGAAAAAATTGGTTCAAGAAGTCCGAAAACTTACAAATGCTAAAATTAATTATCATTCTTGTGGCTCAGTTTCGCAATTCATACCATTATTTCATGAAATTGGTTACGATGCGATCAATCCAGTACAAATTTCTGCTATTGATATGGAACCGTGTAGTCTAAAGAAAAGATACGGAAAGATCATGTCTTTCTGGGGTGGGCTATGTAATGCTCAGCAAACGCTCCCTTTTGGCACGCTAGAACAAATTAAAACAGAGGTTCGATCTAACTTAGAATGTTTTAAGCCTGGAGGAGGATTTGTGGCGTCTAGCGTTCATAATATTACAGCGGAAGTTCCACCAGAAAATATTGTGGCAATGTTTGATGCAGCTATAGAATTTCGTTCTTATTAATTAAATTTTCAATAATAACACATTTTTTCAATTTAAATATGAATTTTAACTTGTTAAAACATTCGTTTTTAATAAGGAATCATTATTTTACTTTTCTACTAATCTCTCATTAGATTCTTATCATAATTTTTATTATTAACTTTTATTTTACTAAATTAACAAAATAAAATGAATTGATTTTTAATGATGAATTCAGAAGAATTTAGGATTATTGACGCTCATCTTCACACTTATGGTACTTTTTTAGGAAAAGATAAAGATTTATTAGAATACATGGATGAGTTTGGAATAGAAAAAGCAATTCTAACTACAATTAATAGAGCAGCTAGTTCTAAAGTGTATTTATCTAAAGATGATGATGAAAGGAAAACGTCCAATGAAGATACATTTCAAAGGGCATTAAATAAATTTCAAAGCTTGCTTTCTAAAGGACAATTAGATCATCAGGATGTAATCAATCTCTCGAGTAAAGCTCCAGACAGATTTTATAAATTCTTTTGGTTTAACCCGAAGGTTTCTTCAGATATGGAAGAAGAAAGTTATGAAATTCTTGCAAAACATTTCGATATGGGATTTTGCGGGGTAAAGATTCATTCTGGAATTAACATGCTAAAAATCCCAAAAGATATTGAAAAATTAGTTTCTTTCATGCAAGATTATAACAAATCTTTTCCACTTTTCATTCATTCGACACCAAAGGTAATTTATTTTGGAGGTATTAGCAGCAAAGATATAGGATCATTAGCTAAAAAGTTTCCAGAGTTAAATATCATAATTGGGCATGCCGCTTATGCTATGGAATATGCGATTGAAGCAGGAACGCTGTTAAAACAATTTAAAAATGTATATTTTGAAACTTCATGTTCCATTCCATATGGAATATATAATTTGGTCAAAATGGTTGGAATCGAAAGAATAATTTTTGGTTCAGACGCGCCCGTTACAAATCCTATTTACATAGAGATTGAAAAAATTAAATGTTTACCTCTTAAAAAAGAACAAAAACAGTCAATTTTTTATGATAATGTCTTAAAACTTTTAAATAAAATCAATTAGCGCCTTTTTTAATTATTGTTAATAAAACTCTTAGGTTTAATTATGAAAGAAATCTAATATTAAAATATTTCGCTTGAACTTTTTTAATCCGACAATTATTCTTTATTTAATAATAAATTAATTAAATATATTCATGTAATCTAAATTAATAATAACATGCACTATAAAAAAGAGAAAACCGTGGATTATTTGGGGGATAATAAATATATCGATGAAAATTTTTATTGGGATGAGATAGAAATTTCTAAAGTCGACGACAAAATTGTTAATTCCTTGTTAAATTATTTGAAAAAAGACATTTCAGATGAATTTTTTATGGCTTTTGAAAGTATCTTAAAATTAAAGAATAAAATTTCAAGACATCAAATCATTGAATTATTGATGAATTTGAAAAAAGAATATAGATTTCGAAAAGAACTCCTTTTTTTCATCTTGAATTCCCTAAATGGAAAATTGGATGATTATGATCTCTTGCCTAAACTTTATAATCCAGATTTCATTGTTAGAGCAAAAACAATTAAAAAAATAAAACAAAAAAAAGATGCCAAGTATCTTAAGTTTTTATTGCCTCTCTTGAATGATCCCGACGATTCTGTTAGATTTCAGACAATATCAATGCTCCAAGAATTCAAAAATGAAGAAGAAATTATTGATTACTTGAGAAATGCCTTTAAAAAAGAAAAAAATCCAATAATCAAGCAAAAGATTAAAAGTATTATAGAATAAGTTATTTTTATTTTAAAAAAATTATTTTTTGATTTTTATCGAGCAAGAATCAACTCATGCAACAATTCAAATCTTGATAATATTTTTTAAAGTATTCTGGAGCATCCATTTTCTTGTTAAAAAGTATAAAAATCAAATAAACCTAATTATATCTTAAAAAAATACTAAAATTATATTATTTTAGTAAGATATAATGTTGAATTTATCATGAAGTCCAGAACTATTATTGCAATAGTATTTGCTTGTTATATCGTTTTGGGGTCAGGTTATTTAATTTTCATTAGCATTCCAAAACAACAGCAACAACAGCAAAATGAGATTAAACCACTTGTTATAGGAATACCCATATTAGATCTTAATAATATTACAGGTTTTGGAAGTCGATGGGGAACATTAATTAATTTTGGAGGGAGCATTGGATGGAAACCGCATCAAGGTATAGATTTAAACCTTTTAGACAATACATATGTTATTGCAGGTCATGATGGCGTGATTTCAGGTATATGGATAGGGGATTATGGAAATAAATATCAGGTCCAAATAAGAATTAATAATACCTGGGAAATTACTCATATTTTTGAACCTTTCGACACGATGACCATCCAAGAAATGGAGGAAAGCGTTTTTGTAGAAGTAAACCAATATATCACGAAAGGACAAATTATTGGTATATTAAGGGGCGGAGGTGGGCATGTTCATTGGGATGTCATGAGAAGAAATGAAACTGGGCCTGAATATCTATATTATCGCACGAATCCAGCATTCTATTTGAATGAAAGTGATTATATCATACTAAATAATTTATTCCATCAAAAAGTTTCAAGACCTGTATTTCATGATCGAATTCATGATTTAGTGATGTTTAATAATCCTTTAGATTGGAATGTTCCTAAACTAGTAGATCCGCTTAAAGATCTTATGAATGTATCATCATTACGACCATTTGGAGTTCCAAACCCTAAAAATGAGTCTAACCCACATGAAGTAAAACATGAAGATCTTGACTATAATATTACTGGAAAGACAAGAATTATTGCTCCTTTTGCGGGTAATATTACAAATATCCAAGCAAATTCAACACTTCATAGTTTAAAAGTGGATATAATGTTAAATCCTTCTTTTTGGCTAAGATTTGAGCTAATTACTAATGATTTCTTGAATAATGAACAACTATTAGGATTAGTTAACCAATCTATTAGCATGGGAACTCATATCCAACAAAATCAAACAATAATTACAACACCTTTAAATGGAGCAATTCTTCACTTTAGTTTAGCTCGTTATAATCATACTAAGCGTATATTAGATCCAAACCTTTATGATTGGGATAATCCTGTTTGGTATTTTGATTATAATGC
>CAZIEC010000200.1:0-4155 GCA_964538145.1 uncultured archaeon | reverse complement strand
CCATTGCCTGGCTCCTTATTTAAGAACCCTTCACAAGCCAATACTTTAGAATTGATCGCAAATTCTGAAGGAGAAGAATTTTACAAGGGAAAAATAGCTAAGAAAATCGTAAAATATTCGCAAGATACCGGAGGTTATTTTTCTATTGAAGATTTTGAGAATCATTCTCCAGAATGGGTTGAATTGCTTTCTATAAATTATAAAGGAATTACAATCCATGAAATGCCACCTAACACTCAAGGAAGTGCAACATTAATTGCTTTAGGCATCTTAAAAAATTTTGACTTACAAAATCTTGACGTAAATTCCCCAGAATCAATGCATTTGCAATTAGAAGCAATGAAATTAGCAATTGCAGATACTGCTCAACATGTTGGCGATCCTGTCCACATGAAGATTGCACCAGAAGCTTTGTTAAATGATAAATACCTTGAAAGTAGAGCAAGCCTGATAAATTTGCAAGAAGCAAGTGATTTCAAGCTTACTGCTTCTAATCTAGATGATACTGTTTATCTAACCTCCGCTGATGAAAATGGAATGATGGTGTCATACATCCAATCAAATTACATGGGGTTTGGTTCAGGAATTGTTGTACCAAACACGGGTATATCCTTTCAAAATCGAGGTTGCGGGTTTAACTTGATCGAAAATCATCCTAACGTCATCGGACCATCAAAAAGACCCTTTCACACGATAATTCCAGCCTTTGTTACCAAGAATAATGAGCCTTTGATGAGTTTTGGAGTCATGGGTGGACCGATGCAGCCTCAAGGGCACTTGCAAATGATAATGAGAATTTTTGAATTTGGTGAAAACCCACAAGCAGCAATAGATGCTCCAAGATGGCGAGTAATGGAAGGTCTTAATGTCAAGGTTGAAAAGGGTTTTGATGAAAATACGATGTCGAAGCTCAAAAAAATGGGCCATATTGTAAAATCTGGGCCCTATGTTGAATTTGGAGGCGCTCAAATAATATATAAGCTCGATGATGGGTATTTAGCAGCATCAGATCCAAGAAAAGATGGACAAGCTGTAGGGTTCTGAAGTTTTTAGATTGAAATTAGAAAAGAAAAAAATTTTTAAAGCTATTTTATGTGTTAATACCCCTTTTGAAATAAAACTCTAAATAATAAAAAATCCTTAATCAAAAATCCTTATGATTAGGAGATGCTGGAGATATAAAGCTAAAGAGATATTTTTTTGAGTTTAATGAAAATAAAGTAAGAAAATTTAATTTTCGTGAATGAGTAGATTAAAAAATTTTAGTTAATTTTTAGGTTCTTTTTTTGAATTTTTTCCATTTTGAAAATTGAATAATTTCTTTTTTTAAAAAATACTGCTTCTATAATCCAGTAATTTAGATGATTTAGTTAATTGTTTATAATAACACGTGAAAAATATCCTTGGAATGATTTAATTTGAGAGTGTTTTTAAATTTCTCAATTTCTATTAAATAATTCTCTAAATAAATAAAACAATTTCAAAAAAAATAATTAAATAATAAATATTAATCAAGATATTCTATTAATAAACATTTTATAAAACTTTACTTCGATATTAAAAATTGTTGACCAAAAATGAATGAAGACTCGTACGATATTGATGATTGGTACGATGAAGGAATTGAATTACTAAAACAAGGTAAATTTGAAGATGCTTTAACTTGTTTTAATAAGGTACTCGAAATGGATCCATCAGATTTGATGGCATTATACCAGAAAGCTTCAATATTAAGAAATTTAAAAAGACACATGGAAGAAATTGATTGCTATAATAAGATTATTGAAATCGACTCTGATGAACAAGATGCTTGGTATAATAAGGGATACATCCTTACATTTCTAAAAAAGTTCGACCCCGCCATCGAAAGTTTCAATAAAGCATTAGAATTAAATCCCGATGATACTGAGGCATTACTATATAAAGGTTTAGCTCTTTATAGCTTGGGAAGATTTGAAGAAGCAAGAGAATGCTATGAAAAAATCATCATGCTTGAACCTGATAATAAAGAAGCTTGGTTCAGGATTGGAATGGCGCTTGGAGCGATTGGCAAGTATGAAGAAGCATTGGAATATCATGAAAGAGCCATTGAAATAGACCCTAATTTCATCAACGCTTTATTCGCTAAAGGCATGGCATTAAATATCCTGAAAAGAGATGAAGAAGCCATTGAATATTATGACCGAGTAATTGACCTAAACCCAAGACACAAGCAAGCTTGGTACACGAAAGGCATGGCATTTGGTAACCTAGGGAAATTTAATAAGGCAATGGAATGCTTCAATATAGCTCTCCATATCGATCCAAATTACAAGGAAGCTCATCAATCAAAAAAAGAACTTGAAGAATTAATGGAAAAGCAAGCAAAATAAAATCTTACATGCTTTTTATCTGTTAATAAAAATGAATTGAATGGCTTATATCCTTAATTTAAGTATTCTACTTATCTCCTTCTTTCATTTTAGAATCTTATCAATCATAAAAATTAATTTCGATGAGTTTGAAACATACAATTCTATTTAAAAGATTAATTTCTATAATTAATATTACACACTCCTTTACATTGTTAAAATAACTAGATATAAAAAATATTGGTTAATTATAACGAAAATTAATATTATTAACTTTCACTCATTATATAAATCATTCTTCACTACCATTTCTAATAACTTTTAAGAGGATTTCAAAATGGAAAAAGAATATGATGGTGAATTATTAGAAGAAATCATTCCTACGAAATCAAAACTAGCTTTTGGAGGCATTTCATTTACCACGGGTATTTTTTCAAATTTAGTACTTGCTACAACCTTCACTTATTTCTATAATGTCAAGCTCGGCTTGGATGGGTTCTGGGTCGGACTTGCTTGGTTAATCTTTATAGTTTGGAATACGATAAACGATCCCCTATTCGGATTTATCGAAGATAGAACGAGATCTCAAAAGTATGGAAGGCGAATCCCATACTTGCGATTTGGAGCACCTATTTTTGCGGGTTTATTCATTCTTAGTTGGATCCCTTTCTATGATAAAACTAATCAAATAGGATTGTTCTTTAACTTATTATTCATGCTATATGCTTTTGATACATTATTTACGATAATAGGTTTAATTTCTTACTCACTTCCTGCTGAAATGGCAATAACAGAAAAAGCTAGGTCGGAATTAATGCTTCATGGGGCAATTGGAAGTGCGCTTTCCTTTTTAATATCCTTCATGATCCCAACACTACTCCTTACTGGTGATAAACCAATCTCAGAAGACCCTCTCTATCCAATATTCCTCGTGACCGTGATAATTTTAGGCATTGCTGGTGGAATTATCTTGTTCGTGAGTAGTTATTACATAAAAGAAAATAAATATGCAATACTAGAAGAACCACTAAATTTTAAGGATTCCTTCATCCAAACCTTCAAGAATAAGCCATTCATTATCTTTGAAATCTCTAATTTCTGTTTTTTAATAGCCCAATTCATATTGACTAATGGCGTCCTATATTATGTAGACTACGTTTTAGAATTAAGCGGATTAATGTCAATGCTGCCATTATTAGTATTCTTTATAGTTGTATTCATTTTCTTTCCAATCTATAGCAAGTATATAAGCAAGTTCGGCCTTAAGAAGACTTTCATGTTCATATTAATCTTTACAAGTTCCAGCTTTATCGTGGGCTTTTTTATTGGTTGGACATTTATCACCTCATTAATTGGAATGGTCTTAATAGGCATTGGACTTTCAGGATACTTTATCACAAATCAAATGGTAATGGCTGATATCATTGATCATGATGAAGTCTTGACAGGAAAAAGAAGAGAAACAAGCTATGCTGGAATGAATGCATTAATTATAAAACCAACCAACTCAATTGCTCCTTGGCTCTTCTTGATGATTATTGATGCTTTTGGGTTCGTTAATGTTCCGGGATATCATCAAACTGAATTAGCAAAATTAGGAATAATGTTAGGCTTTATGATAATACCAGCAATATTGATTGCCATTAGTGCAATTATAATGAAATTCTATCCATTAAGCGGAGAAGAATGGAAAAAGAAAAAAATAGAGCTCCATAAAATTCATCTAGAAAAAGAAAAAGCTTATTTAAAGAACTTGAAAGAACAACAAAAACTCTAAATTATCCATTTTTTATTTTAATATATA
>CAZIEC010000199.1:0-4182 GCA_964538145.1 uncultured archaeon | reverse complement strand
GAGAATTTAATTCTTCAATCAACGCATCAATATTGCTTGAGTCCTTAAATGATATTGAGATTGCCCCGTTATGGCAAACTTCCAAACATATTCCGCATCCAAGACATCGATCTGTAATGTGTACAATACCATCTATCATTTCATTCCCATTCCAAACGCAAGCTTCAATGCAATCTCCACATCCAACACATGCCTCTTCATCAATCACTACACTAAGACCTTCTATTTTTTTTATAAATCTAAGTTCACTTGTAGCATGGTTCATGATTGGGATATTAACGCAACAGCAAGAACAACAAAAACATGCTGACATTAAACGTCCTGTATCTTCAATACCTGCCCCTACAGCCTCGTCCATCGCTCTTCCAATTAATGGAATCAAACCATCATCTATAGCTCTTTTCACATGTTCCAAGGCTTCTTCTTTTGTTGCAAAATGCATTCTCCCCTCATCAATAGGCAAATTTAAGGTGTCATTACCCATATGCAAGCACCCTATCGAATGATCGTGTTTTTGACAATTCTTACTAACTCTGCAGCCACATTTATTTAAAATGACGATATTGCTCGCTTTATCAATGAAATGTTTAAAAACTACATAAGGTATGACTTGATTTTCATACGTCCCCAGAGATTGATTTATTGGAATGAAAAATCCAATATCCTCATCAGACATTCGTGTTGTCACCACCAATTTTCGAAGGATGGGTAATTTCGATAGTATGTAGGGATGAAAATCCTTCTCTTTATTAAATCTGACAGTTATAAAAGGCTTATTAATTCTTACGTTCTTTTTTCCGGTTTCCGTTTCGAGTACCTTCCATGATTCCGTGTAATATATTTTGAAATTACCACCATAAGCCGGTCCATAATCAAATTCGAAAACTTCTCCTTCTAATAATCGAAGAGCTAACTCTTCATTTCTAATTACCAAAGTAATATCTGGATTCTCTAAAATCTCTCCAAAATTGTAAGATATTGAATCCTTCTTAAAGATTTGATATCCCCGAATTTTAAAAGGTAATTTCCATTGAACTCGTAACTCCCCAACAGTTTCCATATCTTTCTCATAAATCTTATCAATCGATGCTGTTTTCTCTTGTTCCTTCAACATTTCTAAAAAGGCTGATTCGATTTTTGATTTATCTACCATAATAGTCACTTAATATAGTGTTAAAATTTAGTTACTAAATGTTTTTATTTCTGATATTATATAAAACTATTGCCCATTGGACATTTATTAATAAATTTTAATCAAATCTATATTCATGAACTTAAGCTTATATACTAGTAAAACCAAATATAAAATTAAAAAAAAATTGTGAATCAAATGAGTGAAATTATTAATTTTTCTGAACCTCTTGAAACAAGACATTCAAGATGGACCTTTCTTTCAAATGCTTTCGGTTTACTTTGCTCTACTTTAATAGGTGCTGTTCAAGGGTTTACGATGTTCTATTATGAAACTGTTGTGGGATTAAATGCCAATCTTGTTGCTATTGCTATGACCATCTTTCTAGTATATAACGGAGTTAATGACCCTCTTTTTGGTTTTTTAATCGATAGGAATTTCAGATTTACGAAAAAATGGGGAAGAAGATTTCCATGGATCGTTATAAGTATCGTCCCTTGGACCATTGCAGTCTATCTCCTCTTTTCAGTCCCTAGTACCATCGATGGTTCCACAAATCCTGGGGCTGCTTTTGGATGGTTATTATTCACATTGATTTTACTTGACACATTTGGAACACTTGTAAATGTTAATTACAAGGCAATTCAAATGGAAAAATTTAGAACAGAGTACGAGCGTCGAAGATTCACGAGATATTATGCCCCTCTTGACATTGTGGCTATTGTCCTTGGAATGTTATTACCTCCTCTTTTTACTGATATGATTCCGGGGGATCCAAGAACCAGCTATAGCATGATGGGAGCGATAATCGCCTCAATAGCTCTTTTTTTCGGTATTTTATCTCTTCCGGGTAACCGTGAGGATAAAATAATGATTGATAAGTATTATTCACCCGATTCTGTGAAACGAATGAATTTTTTTAAAGTCTTAAAAGAAGCTGTAAAATCAAGAAGTTTCGTGGTGTGGTTTGTATTTGGAATTTTTAATGGGACATATGTTGCCCTTGTCGTAGAAAATTTGATATATGTAACTACTTTCGTCTTACAAGTTGGTGGAGATATGTTTTTTGTTATTTTAGGTTTAAATCTCATCGGTAGCTTGATAGCTATTCCTTTATGGCTAAGAATTCTCCGAAAAATAAATGATAATAAGAAAGCTCTCGTGATTGCGGGTTTCATATCAAGTGCTGCGTTATTTCCAATGTCATTTTTTCAAGGTCTAATTGATATAATGATTATGGCATTCATTCTCGGACTCGCTCAAGGAGGTGTAAACTCATATGTATACACTATAGTCGGTCCAAGTGTAATCGAGGACGTTATTGTTAAGATGAAAAAAAATCAAAAAGCTGTTCTCATTGGAATTCTTTCATTACTTATTCGTATTGTTTCTTCAATTGATGAATTTACTATAGCATTCGTCCACAATACTACAGGTTTTATAGCAGGTAATAACTCTTATGCGGATTTGTTAGCAGCAGTTACATCAGCTGGCGGTGATATAAATTTAGTATTGTTAGGTATACGCCTCCTCCAAGGAGTCATTCCAGGATTATATTTACTAGCGGGAGTTCTGATTATTTGGAAGTTTTTCCCCCTAACTCAAGAAAGAGTATTAAGCAATAAGGCTAAACTGCAAGAACTTGGATTTTAATACCTTATTTTTTTTAATATTTAATTTTTAAGGATAGATTGAATGAGTGTCCCCTTCTCTATTTGTAATATTATGATGACTTTTGATATTTATACTTAGATGACTGATTTCAAAGGAGAAGCGAATGAATTGCTATCCAATCAATAAAAATCCAATTCGCCTTCTCTAGGGAATTCTGAGAATTGATATATCCACAACTGTATAGTAATATTTTTTATATAACCTTCATATTATATTTATACATGAAACAAATCCATAATAAAATTCAAAAAAACGGAAGAGAGGAATGTAACTATGGATGAGAAAGAAGCTAAAGTCAGAGAGCTCTTCGTGAAAATGCTAGAGGATGCCGCCAGATATGCAGAAGAATATGAATTCTACGAAGAGGATATGGAAGGCTACCATGAGATAGTGCAATGGAAGTTTGGTCCCATCAGAGGATATCAAATTTTTGACGAAACGGAATACTCATACAAAATCGACGAAGAAGCTGAAGATCCGACTCTTGTACTAGGATGCGATGATCTTGATCTGGCCTACAAGTTCCTCAATGACGAAATCGATCATTGGCCAGCTTTTATGGGGACTAAATTTATGGTTGGCATAAAGGGGCCGGACGGGAAAATAAAGGAAAAAAGAATAGGAAAATTAATTGGTTTTGCCCCTGGAAATGCTCCTAATCTTAGTTCCTCAAAAGAGAATGACTCTACCAAGCAAAGAAGCTTATCGGCTCGCTTATTGAGAATTCCCATATTTCGGCCGATCATGGAGCGAACCGTAGACCCAGAAAACTCGAACGATGTTCGCATTCCAGTCAACGAGTCCTTAGGGACGTACGAAAACCAGTTGATACCTCTTGCAGTTCTCGAATACTTCATAAACAAGGCAAGTTACGTTTATATTTTTAACATGTGCCCATGTAGAACGCTCGCTAATTGCAAGAAGTATGATCCTTCCATTGGATGCATATCTCTAGGCAAGGGAGCCTTGAGAATGAAGACCTTTGGAAGGCTTGGTACCAAAGAAGAGGCATTAGAACGAGCAAAACGTGCGGTTGCTTCTGGTCTCGTGGTCTCTCTAGGGAGAGTCAAATCCGATACGATTGTCTATAGAGCTCTACCTGAACAGGGTGATCTGATGCATATCTGTTTCTGTTGTGAATGTTGTTGTGTCGAAAGGGGTGGTAAGGACTTGCCAAAGTATCTGAAGGGGTGGCATCAAAGGATGGAGGGCCTGACTGTTACGGTCGACCCGAATCTCTGTAAGGGATGCGGAAAATGCCTTGAGGTGTGTATATATGGTGTAAGGGAGATAATTAATGGAAAAGCAGTTATTGATCAAGAAAGATGTCTAGGTTGTGGTAGATGCGAGAGGGTCTGCCCAAATGGAGCGACAAC
>CAZIEC010000198.1:0-4336 GCA_964538145.1 uncultured archaeon | reverse complement strand
GTATCAAATGGATTTTTTTTTAACATTTTTTCATTATATTTCGTGAAAGCGCACTTTCACGATCAAGTATCATTATCTCAGTAATATCCTGATATTTTACAGGTATTATAATAAATTCTTGAAATAACATGTAATACTAAATCATTTAAATTGATATGAGAATGGTTTTTTTTGAGGTTTTGATTTTTGTTATGCTAAAAATATTATTAAATTTATTATTCTCTATTTAAATACTTGGATAAGAATTCAACATTCCATTGTAAAACAGAACTCTTCCAAGATCGCAGTTCTTCGGAAAAGTCTTCTCTATTTATTTCAATTGGAACTGTATTGGATTTTAAACGCTTCGATACTAAATCCATGATTTCTGTTATATATTTTTTTTCAAGGCTAAAATCTTCTTTAGTTGCAAGAGTACCATGACCTGGGACTACTATTTCGAACTCAACTTCCATTAATTGATTAATTACATCAATCCAACCTCTTGGATCGCCAGAACCTAACCAAGGATCAGTCCTTGCAAACAATAAATCTCCAGCGAATAAAATTTTCTCTCTTGGAGCATGTATGACTAAATCTCCATCAGTATGAGACTTTTTCACGTTCCAAATCCTAATTTCTTTGTCCTGACCATGTAGAGCAATTTCTCCATCAATCGTAAAATTTGGCTCTCGTAGGTAAAAATTTTCTTGCCTTATACTTTTAATAAACTCTATTTCGCCTTGTATTTCTACTTTCTTGTCTTCATCTGTTTCTTTTTTTAGAGATTCTTCTAACTCTTTTAGATCAGTTTTGTCCAATTCCTTTATTCTATTATAATTCTCTGTTTTGAAATTTTTTAAAGTATTTTCTGATGAAATTATCGTTGTATCTTTTCCATATAAAAAATTTCCTATTACATGATCCAAGTGATAATGCGTTATTATGACAAATCTTGGATCCTTGTTAGTATATTCTGACACGGCTCTCATTAAATCTTTTGCAGCATTTAGATTAAATCCAGTATCAATAAGAATGGAATAATCACCCATATCAATAAATCCTGAATTACCTCCCATTCCTGAGTTTGCTTTACTAATAACACCATAAATTCCATCAGATAACTCATATACTTCAAAGAAATTTGATTTAAAGTTTAATCTTTTTTTGATATTAGAATTCATAAATAATAGGATCTTTCTATAAAAGAAAAAATTTTCTAGTAAGAATGTAAACTAATTATTCATATCATTTGAAAAATTTGTATTTATCCTCTTTTTTAATGGAACTAATCAAAAAGATTAGCTTGAAAATGCTCAGATCAATCTAAACTTCTTCTAGAATTTTTATTAGCGAATTTTCAAATTTTTCTGAACAACAAAATATCATGAATGGTTAAAAAATTTTAATAAAGTGTTTTTTAAAAAAGTACAAGCCTTATTTTAACATATCTTCTAGATCTAAAACAAGAAACCCTTGTTGGATCAATTTTTCTTTTCCCTCTATTTTTTTTGCGATAAGGCCATAAATTTCGCTTCGATCATTATTTTTCCACTGGACTAATCTAGCTTTATCTTTTAAGGATTTCAAGATACTTTCTGCCTTTTTATAATGTAAATTACTCCATTTGCATTCAAAAAACCATATTCTCTTTTGCTTTTCATTCACAGCAATGATATCTATTTCTTGATCTCCCCTCCACCATCTACCTTTTTCATCCATATTCAGGTTTAGTTTATGTATTACCTCATTTAGACAAAATTGCTCGAATTTTTTTCCAAAAAATGTATTTAAATTCTCGATTTTTGGTTTAAATTTATTCATTTCAATCTTATCGCGATTTTTAAATATAAAGTTAAACCAAAAATCAAAAATGTCATCTTTTATTACATACAATCCCCTTTTAGAATTGTTCAAAATTGAAACCTGCCTTTCTATTAAACCTAAACGAATTAAGTTTTCGAGATATGGGTATATTTCTCTTGCTTTTAAACCAACAAAGTTTGCAATCCGAGTGGGTTTTGTATTCCCAAAAGCAATTGCATTCATTATTGAGAAATAAATTTTAATTTCTCGAAATTCTTGAGAGAGAATAAAATATGGTTCTCTGTAAAAATATCCATACTTGTTAAAAAATTCACTTTCTAAAAAATCAGTTAGATTGTTATATTCGCTCGCTTTTAATAAATATTCTGGTACTCCACCAAGGATAAAATAAGTTTTTAATTGATCTTCAGGTTTCATTTTTAGGAAATTTCTGGAATCAGAAAAATCGAGACTTTTTAATAAAATGTCTCTCGTTCGCCTTCCATATAATGGAGAAGCACTTGATAATACTTTTTCACTCATTAGTCCAAGTAATGACCCAGATAAGATTATTAGGATATTTGATTTAGAAAAAAATGTATCCCAGCATTTTTGTAGTACACTTAATATTCTCTTATCACTTTTGATTAAATAAGTAAATTCATCGATAATTAGGTACCATCTCTCTTTAGGAGTGTTTTTAATGATGTAATTAAATAGTTGACTCCAATCTTTAATATCTAATTCCCGTAATAGATTGTCACCAATAAAATTTGCAAATCTTTCTTTTAATTCAGTTATTTGAATATAAGAAGAAGTATCTTCACCAATATAAAATAGTCCATTTTTATTTTGGGAAAATTCCATTAATAATCTTGTTTTACCTATTCTCCTCCGCCCATATAAAATTACTAAACTTCCATTTTTCTTATTCCATTCTTTCTCAAGAAGAGTAAGCTCTTCTTTTCTATTTATAAAAATGCTAATCATAATTAGTACTAATCTAGATTAGTATTTATTTTTTTATATTCTAAACATTTTTAGTTTTTTACTCAAAATAACTCATTTTATTGAAAAAGTAATAAGAGATTTAAAAAAATTGCATTATATTATTCAAATCTCATTAAATAATGTTTTTTCTAAATATTTTTAAATCTTTGATTTTCCTTTTTTCACTCTACCTTTAAATGAGGAAAATTGCTTGAAAATATTGGGATCTCCTTCAATCCTGGCAAAGATATTGACAGGCGAAGCTGCTCTTGGTTTATCACCTTTACTCACGGGCGTGGGACCAAAAAAAATGCAGAATCCCTTTCCAGCCGGCCAATACCCAACATCTCCAACCTCGCAATCCACTTGAGAGTTTTCTTCTCCGATATTTACGGGGATTTCTCCATATAATTCCTCTCCCCATCTTGATAAATTAACTTCAAATGGCAATTTTTCCCAGATTGCCTTACAAGTTTCTGGATTTTTATCTACAAGGAGTTTTGCTTTAATTTGTCCTATCTTGTCATTCTCGATTATTATATATTCCATTAAACATTCAGCTCCAATAATGATTTTGTTTAAAATAATTACATGTTAAAGAATTTATAAGATTTTTTTTAATTTTTTAAATAAATAAATTATTCTTAAGGCTTTTTTCCAAATCGAAAGATTAAGATCCAAGATCTTTCATAGATCTCTGAAATAATCATGCACAATATTATTGAGAATGTAACAATATTTTGTTAACAATAAATAACAGTATTTTTATTAAGACAAAAGATTATTACTATGTTTTAAATGTCATATAATAATGAAAAGAATAGAACGATATAGAAAAAAAATAGAATTTATTATAGAAAAAATCACAAAATTACCTGAAAATTTAACCGATGATGAGTATTTACTCGATGCCTTATATTATCGCCTTCAAATATCCATTAATGTTTTAATGGATCTTATTGCAATGTTATGTAAAGATCTTGGTATTATTGTAAGGGATGATTATTCTAATTTAGAAAATTTAAAGAAGAAATTGCTATTAGATAATCAATTAATAGATGGCTTGCGGTTCTTAAATGGTCTAAGATATGTTTTAAATTATAAATATAATAAAATAGATGAGAAATTAATCCTAAATAATAAGGAAAAAATAAAGAATATTATTTTAGAATTTCTCGAGAATCTTGAGAGGATATTAAATGAAAAAATCACTTTCAGAGATTAGAAAAGAATTAAAATTCTTGAAGGATTATTGGGTTGTTATTTACGGTAGTTGGACTACAGACTATTTTATTCCTGAGAGATCGGACATTGATATTGCAGTAATCACGCAGAAACATGATAAAAAAGAAAATATTAAGACATGGGAATCCATATTAGGAAAATTTCCTTCAATTTATGATGTAAAAATATTTGAATTGATGCCATTATATCTTAAAATTGAAGTAATTGAATCTCATGAAGTATTATTCGGTGATCCTTTGGAGATTTCTGAATATTTTTATTTTTATAGAAAATTGTGGAGAGATATGGAATATAGATACAAGGAAAATCAATTTAA
>CAZIEC010000197.1:0-4343 GCA_964538145.1 uncultured archaeon | reverse complement strand
TTTTTTTTCATCTTTTACAAGTTTCGTGAAACGCACCTTTCACGATAATTTATAATATCTATATGCTATCGTAGTAATATAAAATATCATTTAATGCTAACTATGATTTCTTAATTAGTTTTTATCCAAGTAGAAAATGATTTAATTGTTAAAATTAATATTAATGGTTCTAATGCATATAATGTAGATTAAATTTCAAATTTTAAAAAATAAAGGGTACAAGCTAAGAAAATGAAAAACATCAATCGGGATGAAATTCTTAATATACTTAGAAAATTAAAAAAAGAAATTGAAACAAAATATAAGGTTAAAGAAATTGGCTTATTTGGTTCATATATAAATGATAAGCAAAAATCTACGAGTGATATTGATATATTAGTTGAATTTGATGATGGTGCAAGCTTGCTTGATCTTGTTGGATTATCATTCTTTTTAGAGAAAATTTTTGGTAAAAAGATTGATGTTATATCGAAAAATGCTTTAAAAGAAGAAATAAGAGATTATATCTTAGAGACGGTTATTTATGTTTGAAAAAGATATTATCTACTTAAAAGATATTAAAAATGCTATTAAAAGCATTAAAAATTTTATAAAAGGGATGAATTATAATCAATTTCAAGATGATGATAAAACTGCTAGTGCTGTTATACGGAAAATTGAAATAATTGGAGAGGCTGTAAAAAATTTAAGTCCTAACCTTAAAAAAGAATATAATGAAATACCTTGAAAGTAAGGAAAAATGAATTGAAATAGATTTCGTCGAATATTTATCCAGAAAATTAATTCTAATTTCATTCAATTATCAAACTTAATATTTATTTTAAAAAATTAAAAAATAAGAAGTCCATGTTATTTAAAATATCTAATTTTACTAAATATTTCTTAAGTATAAAAAAATATTAAAACCACACTAATATTAAAATGCGTGAATATTTATGGCAAAAGCGAGCCAAATTGAAAGTGAAAAAACTTTTGAAATAGGAGCACCATATTACTGTACTGAATGCAAGAGGAATCATACGAAAGGAAAGATTTATAAAGAGCATCTTCAATTTGCCAAATTAGAGAATCCTATTGAACCTAATGTAGAAGAAGATGAAGTTTCTGAAAATGAGGAAACTGAAATAAATGAAGAAATCATTGATGAGGAAATTGAAAATGTTGATATAGAAAGTCTTGAAGAAACTATTGATGATGAGGAATTTGAAGAAAATTTTGAAGATGAGAATGATGAAGAAGATTATGACTTGGTAAAAAATGAATCTATCATCAAAGATGCTGAAAGTTGCGTGAATGATGTTAAAGGTCTACCTGGCGTTGGAGATGCTACATTGAGAAAGCTTATTAAGGCAGGTTTTAATAGCCTTGAATCAATTGCGTTTACACCACCATCAATAATTCAAGAAGAAAGCGGACTTGGAGAAAAAACTACAATAAAATTAATTAAAGCATCAATGGATAAATTAAACATTGGATTCAAGTCTGCCGAAGCTGTATGGGAACATCGAAAGCACATAGCAAAAATAACCACGGGAAGCCAAGAATTGGACGATCTTTTAGGTGGGGGCATTGAAACTGGTTGTGTGACAGAGTTTTTTGGAGAATTTCGAACGGGAAAGACTCAAATCGCACACCAATTATGCGTTAATGTGCAACTTCCAAGAGAACAGGGTGGATTGGAAGGTCGCGCATTATACATCGATACTGAGGGGACATTTAGACCCGAAAGAATCATTCAAATGGCAGAAGGACTCAACTTAGATTATGAGGAAGTTTTAAAGAACATCATTTTTGGGCGAGCATATAATTCAGATCATCAAATATTATTAATACGAGAAGCTGCAAATATTATCAAAGAAAAGAACATTAAAATAATAATCGTGGATTCTTTAATAGGACATTTCAGGAGCGAGTATATTGGTCGAGGAACGTTAGCAAACAGGCAGCAATTGATTAATGCTCATCTCCACGATTTATTGCGCTTATGTGACATTTATCCCGAGCTTGCAGTTGTAGTCACAAATCAAGTTCAAGCAAAACCGGATGTATTTTATGGAAATCCACTTCAAGCAGCAGGAGGTAATGTGGTGGCGCACGGCTCAACAATTAGAGTCTATTTAAGAAAAGGTAAAGGTGAACAAAGAGTTGCAAAGATAGTTGATGCTCCACATTTACCTGAAGGAGAAGCCGTGTTTAGTATCGTTGAAACTGGAATATCAAATTAGAAACTTATTAAAGATGTTATTTTAAAATAAAAAGCATGATTTAGATTTTCAAGAGATTATTTCTAATTATAAAAATAAGTAAAAAAATAAAAATAAAAAACCTAAAAATTAACTCTTTCTTCTTAATTCTTTTGCTTTAGTAATTAATTGCTTTACTTCTTTCATCACGCTTGCGTCTCCTAATTTAAATATCTTTGATGCAATCTTAGAAGCGCTTTCAAAATAATTTGCTGCTGTAACAAAATCTTTTTTCTTTAGCGCATCTTTTGCCTTGTTTTTTAGATTTTCTTTCTGTTCTTCGAGATCCTCGATTTCGATCTTTCGAATAGATTCTTCTAACTCTCTAGTTAAATCTTTAAGCTTCCAATTAGATGCTATTCGAGCAGCAGTTTGTAAATCGTGAATTGCATTCTGATATTGTTTTTCGGCCCTCAATTTTTTAGCATTTTTAACTAATCTTTTTATTTCTTTTTTAGCAGATTTCTGATCCTCAAAAGTTCCAATTTCTTTTTTAGGTTTAATTGGCGCAGATACAATCTCGTGCTTCTCTACCAAGCTGGACAAGTATGCTTCTCGTTCAACAGGCCCCATTCTTGCTAGCTCCTGAACTAATCTTGATCTTTCTTCTGGAGATATGCTTGTCAATTCTGATATTCTTTTATCGAGAAGTGCCAATTCTTGTTGAGAGATTGGCTGGACCTCAATTTCAGAAATCTCAATGGGAACAAGAATTTTTTTCTCTCGTAATTCTTTGATGCCAATAAAAATCTCTGCAATATCCATGTTAGTTTCTTCAATGGCACGATTAAGTAGAGTTGCTATGAAAATGAATTCTCTCCCTGAATCTTCCACGCACGACTGAGAAATCTTTAAGATTTCCCTTGCTTGAGTAGACTTAACATCTTTAGCAGTATTAAATTGGAACGTTATTTGATGGGGTAATATTATTGAAGTATCAAAAATTTCATCTATTAAAAATCCAACGTCTCTAAAAGGGCTTAATGCACCTCTCCAATTAGCAAGTACATCCTTGTACTTATTTTCAAAGAGTTCTATGAAACTTGTCACGTTTTCCCTCATGTGAATGGAGGGTTCTTTACTCAATACTAAAGCAACTCTAATGTATTCGCCATCAGCAATTAATATCATTTTATCTCCATAAGCAATTTCATTTAATGTTTCTTTAGCGACCATTTCTTTCCCGAATGAGGATACAGCTGTTATGAATCCACTAACAAGATCAGGATCGATCCTTTCAGAACCGAACGATTTTGAAAATAGACAGACACCAGTTTCTTTATATAATATGAATACATGCTCTAAATTTATGGCATCATCGAAAATTGTCTTGACTTCATCTAAGATTCTCTGTCTTGCTCTCTTTTTTGGTACTATGACACCACGATAAATGGCAAATGACCCTCCTCCACTTCCAAGTGCGATACCTATAATTATTAAAATGAAGATTATGAAGGAAAGGTCAACACCCGTAGTTGTTGGGATAACTTTAATACTAGAAATTTGAAAGCTCAAATCTTCGTGGTAATATTCAGAACTCAAGCTAACATTAATTGCCATTGTTGTGGCATATTTTGGAATCTCAATTTCAAATGTAACATAACCAGTAGCATTAGTCATGTATGGACCAATGGGAGTTGATGCAAGACCATCAAAAATGGGTGTCAATCTAATTTGAGAACTTGATAATGGCAACCAAGCAGTTCCATTGAAATATCTGGCATAAAATGTAATATTAAAAGCCTTTCCTGCGTGTACGCTAGTTGGTGCATTTATAATTGATACATTAACTTGATATTTTGCTATTATAGTGAGATTAAACGAGAATGTAGCATTTTCAAAATTAACACGTCCAACGGTAACATTTATCAAGTATCTGCCAACATTCAAATTTGCACTTGAAGTTCGAATTATTAGTGAATGATTGGGATCTAAGAATTGATATGTTGTGCTTAAGGTACCAGTTTGTAGTGTAAAGATGTTAAAGAATCTTACTCTGATAATGGTCAAGCTTTCATTAACAATTTGATTGCTATTTTCATCATCCGTAATGTTAAACGTGAGAGTAGGATCGCTTCCTTCGAAGATAGTATAATTATA
>CAZIEC010000196.1:0-4344 GCA_964538145.1 uncultured archaeon | reverse complement strand
CCATCAAAAAAATCTATATAATACTTTGAAAATTATTAAAATATTTTTAAATCAACATGCTTTTATTTGATTAATCAATTTTTTAAGTTTCTATAGTACAATTAACCAATAGTAATCGATAAATGACATTAAACAAGGTGAAGATATAAACATGTCAGAATTTTTAAAGCAACTCAAAGAACTAGGAGATGAATTTTTAGAGACATTGCAGCACAAAACAAAACTGTCCACGATTTTTGACATTTTTTTAGAAAAAGTAATTCCCACATTTGTATCTGAAAAAGATTTAAAGGAATATTATGAAAAAAGAATGGAAGAGGTTAATGATTTTATAGATAAATTATGAAAGAGGTTATTAATATATGACAGAAACAGAATCCCAAACTGAAAAAAAGGAAAAATTAATTGATAAGGATACGATGTTAGATTTCCTTTATGCTGGCGTGAAAGGCTTGGCAGGTCTGGGCTTATCTTTATTTGCAGACCTTAAAATTGAAGGAAAGAATAACATTCCCTTGAGAGGTAAAGCTATTTTAACTACGATTAGCGATAATGCATTAAGAGACATGGCAATAATAAGTCAGATTACTGGCAGGCGAATTCATTTCATGGTCCATCATAAATTGATGAAACATCAGATATATGGTCCAGTATTAAAGTCCTTGGGAATGTTTAGAAGCACAATTGATAAAGACGATACTGAACCCATTGATATGGTATTTCATTACTTGAACGAGGTAGGAGACTTGGTTGCGATGACTCCTGAATCAAAATTGGACCGAGAAACTCAAGTAAAAGCAATGGCTGGAATCATAAAATTTGCTGTTGCAGCTGAAGCGCCAATCATTCCATTAGCAATTTATACTGAGAAGACCAAGCTATTCAATTTAATAGATTCACAAGGTCTTCGCGTGAAAATTGGTACTCCTTTAAAGGTAGAAAAGCATTTAAATCAAAAGAAATATAGAGATCAGAGATATGAACTGGCTGAAGATATCATAAACATTATAGACTCGTTAAAGAACAATGTTTAGTTAATTATATAAAAAAATTTTGTCAAATAATATTATTTTTAAAAAAATTTTGGTGGTGATTGTAAGTTGTACAATAATGATATTGAAATAGAATTAGAAAAGAAAAAAGAAGATTTGATTAGGGAGTATTCCGAATCTAAAAGCGTGTTTGATTCACCTGAAAAAAGTTCGGATCTTGGTACCGTTATAGGTAATATTTTCTACAACTCGTTTAAAGCTTTTTTTGATTTCGGAGAAAAATTAGTTAAAGATTTAACTAAAAATAATTTCATTCAAAGCGAAGAATAATTAATTTTTTGATCACTTGTAAGATTAACGGATATAGTTTAGATCAATTTGAATAGATCCGAGAGAGATATTAAGATTTTCTAATTTTAATTTTACTCAGTTGATTTAATTATTCCAATGAATATAAACCCACCATTCCAGATTTTTTTCTTTATATGTACCATCACAAGTACCTACCAATTTAAAACCATTGAATTCATGCCAAAATGCGGAAGCTTTATTGGCTAAAGGTCTTTTTAAAACAAAAGCAACAATGGGTTTGTTAGTATCGTGAATTATTTGCTTTATTAATGCAGTACCGATTCTTTTTCGCTTTAAATCTGGTAAAACACTTATTTGATCCAAATAAGAGAAAGTTTTAGTCTCATTTAAAAGGATTTCTCTTGCTTTATCATTTACATTTAAGTTATTAAGAGAATCGCGCAATTTTTTAATGTTTGACTGATTTTTGTATAAACTAGCAAAGGCGATAACATTTTCTTTCTTATTAAGAGCAACATAAATATCACAATCTAAAGTTTCAATAAGATATCTGTAAAAACTTTTATCTACTTCCTTTCTTAAGAAACCCGTATTTTCAAGTAAGATTTTTTGTTTAGCTGAGATTTTTCCAACATTTTTTATATTTACGATATTTTTCAAAAGTATTTCATGAATTCTGTCAATGTCATTTAAATTTGCCAATCTGATTTTCAAATCTTTAGTAAAAAATTTCCTATTTTTCATTATTTATTCCTTATTCCTAAAATTATTAAATAAAAAAAAGTTATACGATAATAGAATTAAAAATATTGAATTTTTATATTTTACTTCATAATGCTTTAATTTGATTTAGTTTTTTCAAAAAAATCATTTTTAACTTGATTTATAAAATTTAAAAAAATATTTATAAGGGGATAATTGTAGAAATCACGCAAAAAGAATATACTTTTAAAGCTACACTCATCTTTTGGAAATTTTACGAATTAGGATCCTATTTTGAATTACCAACATTAAGGAATTATTTAAAAGAAGAAGGATCGTTAAAAATATATGATGATTATAGGTGTAAAATCGAATTTCCTGGACAAGAATGTAAAATAAGTCAACCATTAAAATGGGTTTCTAGTCAATCACATTTATACATACCAATATGTTTTAAAATAGGTAAATCAGATAGATTCTCTTGTGCAAAAAATCCTCATATTAAGGGAAAACTTAGACTTGAAGGACACATACACTATGGCTCTGTATTGGTCATTCATTGTGAATTAATCTTTGATAATTTTCATTCAATAGAAGATTTCATTAAAATTTCACAACCTTCTAATATTATAGTATCGAGTAATGGAGAACCTATAACCAAAAAATTCATAGAAATTAAAAAAAATATTAGAAAATTATTAGAAAAGGCAAATTTTCCAGAAAAAATAAAATTGGAATCTGTTCTAGAACCTTGGCATCATACATGGTTGATTTGGGATGCTAAACCTAATTTTAAACGAGAAGATTATCGATTCATTGGGAAAGAGATTGGAAAGAATGCTCACTACTCAATAGGGTTAACACTTAGAACCGACAAATATAGAGAATTGGACCCCCTTGCTTATAGGGATCAGATTAATTTAAAAAATCTATGTCCCTATAAAGATGAATTTGTAATGATCACTCATGCTGGAAATGTAATTATTCCTGGACCAGGACTATTGGATCCGAATTCAATGAAAAATTTACTCATTGATACTATATTCGCTCCAGAGATAGGAAATGTGCAACGATTTCTAATTCTAATGCACATGGAAAACATTTTAGTTATTGCTGAAAAATTTGATCAAATAATTTCTGAATCTAGATCTAAGGAAATTAATCTCACATTGAGAACTAAAATAGATCAATTAGAGAAATTAGAAACAGAACTCAATAGAATAATTCTAGAATTAAATAAAGATGTAATAATTTCAAAAATAACCAGACTAATATTTACTAGTACATTCAAGACAAGCATGTTTTTAGAACAAATTGAAAAATTAGATGGATTTACTTTCTCTAAAGCAATAGATGACGTTATAAATAGAATTAGAAAGACATTAAACAGGCAAAGAGAAGCTCTTAATACTAAAGCTGCTTCTATAGATAATAAATTCTTAGCGCTCCTAAATTATTTGACAGTTTTTGAAATAGCCATACTTGTCATTTCTTTAGGTTTGAGTGATTTCTTTTCGGGAACATTTTTGGGTTTATTTCAAATTATATTGGCAATAATTATTGTTATTACTGCCTTTATTATTTATAGATATCAAGAAAAGAGACTTTGATATTCTTATCTTTTTTATTTTAAAAGATCCAAACATATATTTTCTTTTTAACAACAAAAAATAAGTGAAAAAAACATGAATTTCTTAAAATAGAACTCTAATATCTTGTTCTCGTCGCTTGAATTCTTAATTTTGCTTTTGTTTGTTCTTTTTCGTCTTGTAGTATAACATATTGTGTTTTTTGAGGTAATTTTATTTCATATTCCTCTTCAGCAATCGTGCTATCCTTTTTCAGATGATCTCTTTCTCTAAGGATCACTCTTACTTTTACCGTGGCTTCTTCTCCAGCCCTAATGGTTTTAAATTGCGTCCATAAAGACATGTCCGCTTTTGACGTAAACATTTGATTTCTTTGGAGCTTGATGACTCCTTTATTTGGAAAACGAGCTTTAAACATCTTTTCGCCATCAATTTTAAAATAGAACTCTCCAACCCATCCAAAAATATCATAATCTTTTAATGTCTTCAAACTCATCAAATCTATGCTTATTAAATAACGTTCTCTTTCTTCTCCAACATTATCTTGTTCGAAATTTTGATCCTTAGCATAAGTTTTCCTTCCTTTAGCATAATACCTTCTAGGAATATTTAGACACCTTTATATTGATTTTTAAAATGTTTAATTTGAATATTACTCTAGACTTCTTCATCTTATTTATGTTTTTAGAGAATATTTTATTATCTTGATAATAATGAGAACAATTAAAAGAAAGATTTGAAAAAATTTT
>CAZIEC010000195.1:0-4365 GCA_964538145.1 uncultured archaeon | reverse complement strand
TTCTTTATCTATTATTTCAATTAGTTTAAGCGATATTTTTAGAAAATCCATTAAGACTTTTTTTTCGAGATTTTCAGGTATATCTTGAGGAGAGTGCCAATTCACTGCCTTATTTGATTCTTTTCCTCGACCAAATAAGGGAATTGCTTTATAACCCGCGTGAACATATCTACAAGCATCACAGGAGCCAATGAAAAGTCGTCCAATTTCTAAGTCAAGCATGTCAGGATTTTCTTGTTTAGTTAATTCATAAGCTTTTTGGACCAAATCATTAAGTTCTTTTGGATACGATTTTACATGCATGTCTTTTTCTACCAGCATCATTTTTCCAGCGGCTCCACAACATTCTAAAACTATGGCATATGCGTTATCTAAGATTCCCTCAGAGCCATATTTTTTCACGAAGGCTTTAGCACCTTGGTCACCTACTTCCTCGCTACCTTGAGAGCCGACCCAGACTTCAATATTTTTTGGGCGATTTTCTTTGAGGTATTTACCTATTGCTACTGCTACTGCGCTTCCAGCTAAATTATCGTTGGCGCCCATTACTACTTCCTTTCCTAGAAATCCTTTAACCAGCCATAAGAAGAATGGAAAAGTAATGATAAAGAAAGGAATATAAAACCAATCAACAAAATTTAATGAGATTAAAGCCATGTTAAACCAATTAATTCCGGGACCAATAATTATTTGGGCAATGAATTTCCATAGTGAAAAACCAATATTTCCGAATAAATAAATGAGCCCTAAAGCTAGAATTAAATTTCTTTTTTTCAATTTATAACTGGCTAAGTTCATCACTTTAGCACTATCCGTATGACCCTCAAAAATTAGTCTAAATTTTGCTGTATTTTGGGGTCTGATTATTCCAAACACGTTACTTGAAGTTCTTTTTTTAAAGAATGGCTTAATCCATTCCTTCATCAAGAATAGTTCAGAATATAGCACCCATAAGCCCCAAATTACGAAAATCACTGTGAAAATAGGCAATGGAAAAGATAATGGCATGAATATACACGAAAGCCCTCCAAGAAGTCCGGCGATTTTGATTAATCCTTGTGGATACATTGCTGGTCTAGCTTTAAATTCATCGATAAAAGTTTCATCGCAATATTTATCTAGTTCAGATTGTATCCACTTGTTTGCTTCTTTTTCAGCATTACTGCAAGAATATCTTGGACCAAATTTTTTACAAATAGTATCTACAAAATTGTACATGTAATCTGAATATGATTCATCTATTTTCATGAGAAATAACAAACCTCTAAAATAATAAATTCTATTATGTTTAAAATTAGGATGATTCAAGTATTTATAGTTTTCTTAATTAAATTAAATGGTTCTGAAATAATTTTAGAAATCATGCATTAATTAGATTTGATTATTATCAAGAACATTTAATATAAAAGGGATAATTTACTCTCTAGAATACTTTCAGATGATTAATTAGTTTAATGATAAGAGAAAAGAAGCTCCTATGAATTTTTTTAATAATATCATGAAACAACATGATATCAAGAATTAATTAGTGTTTTAGAAATAATTTTTATATTTGATAATTTTTATCACTTTTTTAAAAATTTTCAAAAAAATAATAATAGGGGATTAAAATTAAAGAGAAAAAAGAGAAAGTCATTATTATATCATAATTATTTTCCATCATGATATTAGCATCCGTGAATTTTAATTATCTGATTATTAATGATGATTTATTAAAAAGAAATGACAAAAATGCTGGCATTAATGAACCAGGAACCAATTCTCCCTTGATTATTGGAGATGATTATTTCAAGAACACTGGAATTTCACATAATGTATCTCTTTTTGGAACAATAAATAAAACTTTCATAAATAATAATACGAAAAATGAAGGTATCACGATTGAAAATCAGGTGAGTGGATGGAATATTACTAATTTAAATTAAATTTTACAGGGCTTATTGCTAAAAAAACAAATGTTCAGTTTGAAATTAGAAATGATGGCGCAAAAGATTTTACGGGAGTTAATCAATTTTTTGCTTGTTCATTCAAGATACCCAATACTTGTTACTTAAGAAATATATCAATGTTTCTTCAATATTGGGGGTCAGGTGCAGGTATAGATGAGTCTAGATTCTCAATACGCATTTATAACGCTACAAATAATGCTGGAGTCGTGGAACCAGATGTACCCATTGATAGTTTAAGTGATGAGGTCCTGTTCAACTTAACTGGTAAAGCAGTAAACCAACCAGCTCGATGGTA
The DNA here is from genome assembly GCA_964538145.1 of uncultured archaeon. Taxonomy (GTDB): domain Archaea; phylum Asgardarchaeota; class Lokiarchaeia; order Sigyniarchaeales; family SOKP01; genus SOKP01. Next base: position 2,121 of record CAZIEC010000195.1, on the reverse strand, counting down.
CCAATCTAATTATACAAATTTAATTTTGAATAGATCAAAAACTTATAAAAATACTTTTTTTGTAGTATTTCGATCAATACGATTTCCTTCTTTAGCAGGTTTTCGTAATGATGCTTACATTTATTATGCTTTAGAGCAACCTGATGATAAATATGATATAGATTTTTATTATAGAAATGGTATTGCTGGGATATGGGAAAATCTATCAGGTAAAAATGGCATATTTAAAGCAATATTTGCTCCAATATCTCCAAAACCTTCTTCACTTCAAGTAAATCTAACAGTTTTTGACACGCTTGTTGGCTCAAATGGAGTATATTACAATAATTCATTTTTTCCAAATAGAGATGATCAATTTTTCATTCCAATAAAATCAACTTGGTTCGGAGATGTTTGGTATAACGTTACTTTTTCGGGAAGTTTTCAATATGATGCCAAGGCTGTTTCTGAATTTTTTGCAAAGGATGGCGAAGATGTATCTTGGAAGATCTCGCTAAATATTAATCAATATTTTCAGGAAATGCAGGAGAGAAAGGGCAGATTTTACAAACCGAGTTTTTGGAAATATAATTCTACATGTAATGAAACAAGTTTATATGGAGATGTATTAATTCAACCATGATATGTAGAGATCTATAATTTGACAAATAATATGTGGTCAATTTACTTTAATCAAACAAACAATATCATAGATCTAAGTCTTTTATCAAGTGAAGATGGAAAAAAGTGGAAGATAGTTCAAAATTACATTAATTCGTCTAACTTAGTTAATATAACTGCTGCTCTAAACAATTCAAATGGTAATCTTATCGTACAGGTTATTACTGATCATTTAGAAATTGAAAGTAGAGCACCTATTAATGAAACATTTTATCAATTTCCATTATGGAGTCCTTATATGAATCTAAGTTTAACAAAAAATAATACATTAACAACTGTTAAAGTAATGAATTTTAATGGCACATTAGCGGGAATAACGATTAAAACATTTAGAATACATTTAATTAAAAATCAAACATTCTTGACATTAGTTAGCCCTCTAAAAACGCATTATGTGTGGGGAGATCACTTGAATATAAGAGTAAAATTACAATCTAATGACATCGCACTGGAAAAGGCATTGGTAACTTTCAGAATTAAAGAATATTATAAAGGAATAAATATAAAAACCATAATGATGGAAGATTTAACTGATGATCAAGGTATTGCAGAAATATCATATACAATTCCCGAAATTGAGGGCATCGATATTGAGATCCTTTATAACGGTAGTGTTTATTTATTTCCTTCGAATATTGAAACATTAGGGATTACTATTCGATCTCCATTAGAACAATTCTTTAATGATTTCTTTCCATTATTAATTATTCTAGGTGTTTTATTAATTGCCTTTACATCATACATAACTATAAAAAAGGTGCAATTGAAGAAAAATAGAAAAATTTGGAATGAAAAAACGCAATTATTTTATGATACTCTTACTATCGAGTATCTCTTAGTCATAGATAAAAATAGTGGTACAGCACTAATACATCAGAATTTTGGGAGCATTACTTTTGATGAAAACCTAATTAGCGGGTTTCTACAAGCAATTTCTACTTTTAAATATGAAATAAAAAGAAAAGAGAGCGATGATGAAACAAGAGAAACCATGTTATTGGATTATGAAGATTATAAAATTTTATTAAAAGATGGAGATTATATCAGAGTAGCTTTAATATTGACGGGAGATCCTTCTGATAATTTAAAGGTATCTCAAGTAAAATTCATCAAAGCTTTTGAAGAAAAATATAAAGATTATCTAATAAATTTTAAGGGAGATCTTACACCTTTCCAAGATTGTGGTGATTTAATAAAGGATATTTTCAAGATGTCATTAATGTTCCCACATGTTATTAATCAAAACCCACCATCGATAAAAATCAATAATTTTCAAGAGCGAATCATTTCAATTGCTAAAGTTTTGGAAGCAGACCGAGGAGAATTTTTTATAAGCGATTTACTAAAATATTTAATTTCAGCAATGCCTAGAGAACCAAAAGAAAGGATTATTGCAAATGTATATGATTTAAGAGAATTTAAATTCTTAATTCCCTTAGAAAAATAATTTTTTTTACTTAT
>CAZIEC010000194.1:2909-4420 GCA_964538145.1 uncultured archaeon | reverse complement strand
CCAGAAATCAATCCAGGATCTTGAAGATAGTCCTTTTTAAAACTATAATCGAATACGCCCCTTCCGTCTTCATAAATAATGTATAATCCTTGCTTTTCGACTTTCTCGAAAGTGTATCCGAATTCTGCGCGATAAATATCAATATAACCCTTATTGAACAAATATTTTAGAGTGAAATAAAATCGTTGTTTTTCTTTAGTATCACTGGGAATTAAATCATTAATTAAAAGATCAGTCTCAAGTTTATCAAATAAATCTCTAATTTCTTCCCTCTCATTCTTGAGATCCTCCATTGTTATATCATGAGCTCTTGAGATCAAATAATAATTTTTTCCTTTAATATAATCATCAAAAGGAATGAATTCTTCCAAAGTAGAAAAAACCATCTTCTCAAGAGTTTTATCATCAATCGGGATGTTTTTAACTTTAAATGTTTTTCCTAGATATATTAGTAAAAGCCCCCAAATAATAATGTTAAAGATATATCGAGTGTAAATGTAGGGTATGGATAAAATCCCAAGAAATCCACTTAAATTTGCTTCTAATCCAGCAGTTCTAAGTGTATAAAAAAGAAAGCCAAAAACTCCAGTATAACTAGTTTGTCCGGTAATCCAATACTCATCAGAAGCAAAATTTATTAGTCCATTAATGCTAAATGCCGAGAATAGGCTCGAAATTACGATAATTAAAGCTAAATAAACAAAAAATCCCATAAACTGACTTGACATCTTTTTTAAGGAATATTTTAGGGATATCGTTGTAATCAATAGTGGAACAATTATTAATGTAACAAAAGTAAAGATATTCATCAAATCAAAAGAAAGTGCTTGAAATAGTGTTTGATTTTGATCAAACTTGGCAGAATACACGATATTCATCGGATCTGGGAATAAATAAACAAAAATTGGGCTAAAAACGAACACGTTTAACAATAAAAACGCCACGAAGGATAAAAACCCATAAGTAAGAGGATAAATAATGTTTTTAAGTGAAACTTGTTTGATTCTTTCCTTTTTATTTTTCCACCAGTTAATAATTCGAACAAATAACAAGATAGAAAATGGTTCAAAGAACTTCAGGAATAGAACGAAAATGATAGAAGCCATTATAAAATAAGCGAAAAAGTAAATGATAATTGGTAAAGATTCAAAATACTGAACAACATAGAGAATGATTGATAATATTGAGATGGGGGCTCCAACAGTATACAAGCTTTTAAATACTTGATTTCGGATATTTTCACCAAAATGCTTTCCTCTAAGTGCTATTTGGGATGATGATAATAATTCAATGCTAAATATGAATGTAGCAAGATAAACAAATAATATTTCTAAGAACCATCCTAAAGCAGTTTCACCAGTTGTCAAAGAAAGAGTCTCTAACCCAGACACGGTTAATATTACTTGGAGCAAATATAAAGATACTGGAAGCAATACGATCAATAATTTAAGGATTTCTTTTTCTCTACTCCAATCACTTTTTAAAAATGACTTTTTTATCACATCAATAGG
>CAZIEC010000194.1:0-2809 GCA_964538145.1 uncultured archaeon | reverse complement strand
TATTTAATATTAATGTCATGATAACATCAATCGAACTCAAATTTATGACCTCAATTTTGTAATTTTTAGTTAAATAACTAATGTGTACCCTATTTATTATATTCTTTTAATAGTTCTTTAAAATAATAAATTTAAAGGTTTAAAATTTTAACTATAAATAATGACTAAAAATATTAAGATTGGAATAATAACTGATGAGATTTTTTATAGAGGGCACGTTCCTCCTTATCCAAAACCTTCTTTTTTATCACATGAAAATCCACTTAGAATTAGAAGGATTATGGATTATTTTGATTCCATTAACTTGTTCCAAGTTAAAAACATTAAAAAAATAATACCTATTCAAATCAATAAAAATGACTTAAAATTAGCCCACAGTGATTATCATATAGAAATAATTGAATGGATGTCCAAGAAGGGAGGGAGCATTCTTAATGAAGAGGTTTTTATAGATATTGATACATTTCAAATAGCAAAAAGAGCAGTAGCAGGAGCCATTTCAACTTTATCGAGCGTAATAAACGATGAGGTAAATGTTTCTTTTGGATTGATAAGACCTCCAGGTCATCATGCTTCGAGAGAACAAGCTTCTGGTTTTTGCATTTTTAACAACATAGCTAATGCGATATTATACTTGAGAAAAAAATTGAATTATGATAAAAAAATTGCCATAATCGATATCGATGACCATTATGGTGATGGTTTAGCTAAATTTTTTTATGAAGATCCAAATGTTTTATATTGCTCAATACACGAATATAACTTTTCAGAACCAGAACCCGGCTTTTTAGATGAAATTGGTGCAAAAGAAGGAAAAGGATTTAACATAAATTTCCCTGTCCCCGAAGGAATTGATGATAAAATCTTTCTATATGTTATAGATTTTTTTGAAAAAATAATCAACGAGTTCAATCCAGGGCTTATAATTGTTGCAATCGGTTTTGATGGCTATTTCGATGATCCTGTTGGAAACATGTTCTTAACTAGCCAAGGATACTATTCTTTTACTAAAAAAATTTTAAGATTATCCAATAGAATTAAAGATTGCAAACTTGCTTTCATTTTAGAAGGTGGTTATAGCCTAATTGGACTACCATATTGCGTTCACGCCGTTTTAAAAGCGCTTTTTAATCAATATTACGATAAACTTGAATTTGAGAGATTTTTATCTATTGATGAATCTCTTTTTCAAACCATCAAAAAAATTGAGAATAGATTAAAAAATTTATTGGCATTTAAATGGAACTTTTAATAAATCATCTCTAACAATAGCTCATATTTTAAATCAAATCATTAAGCTTCTTAGCACATTCTTGTACAGAAAATAAGACATCTCTAGGTCCAACTTGCGGATTTACAAAACATATTAAAGCACCGTGTCCTCCTGGAGGTATAGGAGCGATGATCACATGCCCCTTTCCAGTAACATTTGTTCCTATTTTCCGCTCTTCCGTGTTTTCAACAATCATGTATTTAATGCCATGAATTGTGATGCTACCCACTCCTTTCTCTCCAAGTTCCACTTTAGTTTGTAGAAGTTTATTGATTTCATCCATGTGGCCCCTTAGATCCCAATTATTCGTTTGCATGAGAAGCTCTCCGGATTTATTTACAATTGCCACGCCAAATATGTCTTGCTCTTCACTCAATAAATTATTGATTATATTTTCGATTTCTGAAGACATTATTTACCCAAAATTTTTATTTTCATTTTATTATATTTAAAATACTAATAATTTATTTAAAAAATTATCTTAAATCTGGTGAAATATTTTGGCATTCAGACTGTTTAAAAAAGCAGTATTAATGGTGTTGCGAGAAAAAAAGCAATTCACTATTTTCTGTTTAATGTATACAACATTAATCTTTTGGACTAGTTATTCTATTGAATTAATAATCAAGGAAGGTGGCATTGGTGTCGCATCAACTTCATTTTTTATTGCTTTAGGCGTTGGCATCTTCCTTTCACTATTGTATGCTTGGGTCATAGTTAGCAGAAATAGGAGGTCGATTGCCACGCTTAAATGTATTGGCTATACAAATCGAGATATAAACTCCTTGATTTCTGGTTATATCTTATTCACGACCATTGTAGGTTTTTTCATTGTAATTGAGTTTTTGTTTCATTACATGGCAATTGTAGGATATTGGTGGGCTGCCGAAGCATCTGTAGGAATCACGCACAATATAGCTGATCTTCCCTTAGTAAGCTTAATTCCGGTCGTATCTACATTCATTATTTTTCTATTTTTCCAAATTTTGGCAATCTTATTAGCCAACAGGAAGATCTTAAAAGTTCGACCAATTATAGCCCTTAAAAAAGTAGGAGAGTGAGAGAAATAATGCCCGTAGATAAAGATACCATGATTGAAGCTATTGATGTGAATAAAGAATATAGACGAGCTGGTGCTATTATTCGAGCTTTATCGGATGTTAACTTAACCATCAAATCTGGTGAATTTGTCATCGTTCAAGGTCCTACTGGATGTGGTAAAAGTACTCTTTTAAATGTATTAAGCGGCCTTGATTTGCCCGATAGTGGTAAAATAATATTTGATGGAGAAAATATAGCAAGAGCGACCGAAGATAGGCTCAGTAGAATAAGAAGACAAAAAATTGGATTTGTATTTCAGGATTTCAACTTAATTCCTACATTAACGGCTCAAGAAAATGTTGAAGCTTTATTATGGCCCACCGTGTTAAGAGAAAAAGAGATAGAAAATAGAGCAATAGCCGCTCTACGAGATGTTAATCTCTTAGATCGAAAGGATCACTTTCCTGTTCAAATGTCTGGAGGAGAAAAACAAAG
>CAZIEC010000193.1:0-4446 GCA_964538145.1 uncultured archaeon | reverse complement strand
GTTTCAATGGATTATCCAAATGGAAATGTAACCCCTGAAGTTTTAAAAGATTTTCTTAAAACATTAAAAGATATTGAATATACTGGCGGCATTGGTTTTGAATATTCACCACGAGAAAGACAATTGAGTGAATCTGTCATTAAGATTGCCATAGCTGGTTTTGAAGAAGCAAGACAACAAATTGATGTTAATTATGCGTTAGGCTCATACCGATTTAAGACACGTAGGTTCTTACCAGAGAAAATATTTTACATGATAACAGAACAGAAAAAAAATAACATTAACCTCATTCTAAAAGAAGAATATAAAAATCGAATAAAGCGAGAACATCCGTGGGAAGATAATTTGGTCATTATTGCAGCAGATCATCCAGCAAGAAGAGTAACTCGAGTTGGTTCTGATGAGCTAGCAATGGGAGATAGACAACAATATCTTGGTAGAATTGTAAGAGTTTTAATGCTCGATGAAGTCGATGGCGTGATGACTACGCCCGACATAATGGATGATTTATTCATATTAAATTATTTATTGAAGCAACAAGGTGGAAAGAGCTTTCTTGATAATAAGATTTTAATCGGGTGCACGAATAGAGGCGGTTTGGAAGGCTCCACTTACGAAATGGATGATCATGTTACCGCATACACTATTGGAGACATTCGAAACTTGGGTTTAGATGGGGCAAAAATGATGTTTCGATTAGATCTGGAAACTAATATGGCGAGATATAGTCAAAGAACAGTTGAAACTTGTTCTAGAATGGTAAGAGAATGCAACAAGTATAACATTCCTGTATTTATAGAACCATTACCAGTTCGAAGAGAACAAGGACGATATAAAGTCATAATGGAACCTGATGAGATGATTAGAACGATTGGCGTAGCTACGGCATTAGGTGGAAGTTCTTCAAATATTTGGCTAAAAATTCCTTATGTAGATGATTATGAACATGTTGTTCGAAGTACTAGCAATCCTATTTTGATATTAGGTGGCGCAAGTACAGGAAATCCTACAGACATTTTAGAAAATTTCGAAAAGGGTCTTGGAGCGGGAAAAAATGTTAAAGGATGTCTTGTCGGAAGAAATCTCTTATATCCTGGATATGACGATCCACTTGCTGTAGCTTTAGCTGTTTCTAAAATAGTACATGAAAATGAAAGTACTGAGAATGCAGTGAAATATTTAGCTCAAAATAGAGGAAAAAGCATGGATTTTCTAACTTCAAAAATGATGGGAATTACTTTTACAAGTCCAGAAATAGGATATTTATAATTTAATGTTAGTTTTGTTTAATATTTCTATAAATTTAATTTAATTTTAATAAGGCTTAGCAATATCTCATTTAAAATTTAACAATCTACTAAAGAATTGATGTATCAAGTCAATTGATTTACGAATTAGAGGATTCTAGTTTTTGATGAGTTCTATAATTTAATTTATCATCGTGAATTGTTAATTTTGAGGTAAAAAACAAATGAATATTAACTTCTCAGGTAATCTATTTAAATGCTAAAAAATTTAAATCAATTCAAACTAGTTACATCAAAACAATGAATTTCGAAAATGTGTTTCCTTTCAAAAAAAAAGAAAAAGGAAACTATCCTTAAATTATGTAAAGTAATTGTAATCGGAGATCCGTTAGTTGGAAAAAGTGTAATGTTAACTTTCTTAGTCACGGGAAAATATATTTTAAAACCCTTGACGATAGGTGTTGATTTTTATGTTTATAAACTTAAAATTAAAGATAACTCGTTTATAGGATTACAAATATGGGATTTCTCCGGAATAAAAAGATTTAGATTTTTAATTACCCAATATTTCTTAGGTTCTGATTTGTGCTTACTTTGTTATGATATCACTAATTATCGTTCTTTTGAAAATTTGACAGAGTGGTATAAAATGGTTAAAAATATTATCCCTAATGTTAATTTCATGATAGTCGGGATGAAACATGATTTAGGTACCACTAAAAGAGAAGTATCAATGAAAGTTTCCAAAAATTTTGCCCATAAAATGAAAATTCCTTATGTTCTTGAGGTTTCTGCTAAAACAGGCTATAATATGGACAAATTTATTAAAATTCTTTCAAAATTATTGAGAAATAATGATGAGAAAAAATAAATAATACATTTTCCAAAAAAAGATAATTTACTTTAAATTATTATAACAATACTTAGAACTTGTTTAAGAATAATGATTGAATTGTTAATTTTAAAGAATTGTAAATTGAATTTGGAGAATAATAGAATAGTCAGAAAATTTAAAGTATTTGTAGTCGGTTCAGCAGGAGTTGGCAAAACTACAATGTTAACATTTCTTACATCAAGGAAATTTGAGCCAAAATTATTGACCATTGGAATTGACTTTCATTCATATTCATGTAAATATAAAGATTCAGTTATAAAATTAGAATTTTGGGATGCTGGAGGGTCAAAAAGATTTAGATTCATGATACATCCATACACAGTTAATACTGATGCTTTTTTTCTTTGTTATGATATAACCAATAAGAATACTTTTGAAGATATAAGATATTGGTATAACTTTATCAAAAAAGTGGAAGCTCTGCACGATTTAAGGATAGCTGATACCTTAATTTTAATTGGTATAAAGAAAGATCTAGTTAAGAGAAGAAGAGAAGTATCAAAAAAAATTGCTAAAAAACTTGCAAAGGATTTAAAAATTCCATTTTTCTTTGAAGTTTCAAGCAAGACTGGTCGTAATATTGATAAAATAATTAAAGCTCTTATGAAGTTATTATTAAAAAAAAAGAAAATATGGTTTTAACTTAGATTTTGAATTGTGATATTTGAAATTAAAATATTCTTAAATTTGTTTTGAGAAAAATGATTAAAACAGAATAAAATCTTTTAAATTCTTGAGAGATTATCTATATTATCATGAGATTTTTATCTTTTCATTGTGAATATTTCAAATATAGGACGACTCGAAGAAGCAGGTCTAAAATTTTTGAGGAATTGACAGATTCTAATCGAGAAGGAAGCTTAAAAAATGTGATTGTTTTTTTCCTGAGCATTGAAAAGAATGATGAGGAAAATCCTCAAAATTTAGATAATGGAATTCTTGAAATAGAAAAAATTACCAAACAATTAAAAGTTAATAACATCGTGCTGTTATCATTTGCTCATTTATTTGGTGAATTAAGTTCTCCAGAATTTGGATTAGAAGCTTTAAAAATAATGGAAAAAAAGTTAAAAGGGAGTTATAATGTACTTAGACCCCCTTTTGGATGGTTTAATGAATTAGAACTTAAAGCAAAAGGGCATCCTCTTTCAAGGATTTCTAGAAAAATATGATATTCATTAATTAATCTTATAAAAAATTTCAAAAAAATTATTATAATAGGACTTATTAGAAGTAAATATGAGAAAAGAAGATATATTAAAACCTCAAGAAAGTCACTTTACAGTGAATCAGAAAATCTCTAATTTATTAAAGAATGGCAATCAATCATTACAATCGATAAAAACTGGCACTACGACAGTTGGTTTAGTATGTAAGGATGCTGTAATTTTAGGAACGGATAAAAGAGCTTCTATGGCATATTTTGTTGCTAGTAAAACTGCTGAAAAACTTCATAAAATTCAAGATCACCTTTACATGACGATCGCAGGTTCTGTTGCTGATGCTTTATACTTAGTTGATATATTGCGAGCAGAAACATCATTATATCAATTACAGCATGAAAAAAAAATTAAAGTCAAGAGCGCTGGAAAATTGTTATCTAATATTCTATACCAAAATAAAATATTTCCATTTGAAGTAGGTTTGATTCTTGGAGGTGTTACTGAAGAAGAAGGCCCTATACTACTAGATATTGGAGCTTATGGTTCAATATTACCCGAAAAATTCTGTGCTGTTGGTAGCGGTCAAAATTTTTCATATGGTGTTTTAGAAGCAAGATATAAGGATGGTCTAACTATTGAGGAAGGTAAGGAAATCGTGAAGAAAGCAATAACTTCTTCAATTATACGAGATATGGCGAGCGGGAATGGTATAGATATTGCTGTTGTAAAAAAAGATGGTCCAGCGGAGAGGGAATTCATTCCCATATGAGTTAAAAATTTAAGAATTCTTTCTTTTGATAAAACTCTTTTTAGATGAATTTTTCATGAAATCTTCTAATCTTAAATAAGCATAAACCTTATAAGGAAGGTTTTAGAAACATTTATAAAAATACATTACATATTATAGTTAAATTATTACAAATAGGAACTTAGATTTAAACTTTAAATTATTTAATCATTATTGACTAAAACTGACAAGTGCATGCGATATGAGCTATTCAATACTAGTTGATTTAAGCCATAAAGAAAAGGTCGAGGAATTTCCAGAATTAACATTAAACGATGAAGAATTTGAGATTGATTATATCGACAAGAATGAAGGCCCTATTGAATTTGAAATGCTTGAAGATTATGACATCTT
>CAZIEC010000192.1:1289-4493 GCA_964538145.1 uncultured archaeon | reverse complement strand
TAACCCCATTCATTTAATTTTAAACCGTGGATTGATTTAGTCAAAAGGGGATTGGCTTTAGTACCAATAGCTAATATTACTGTATCAGTTTTGATCTCGAACTCCGAACCTTCTATGGGAATGGGCCTTCTTCGCCCAGAGCTATCTGGTTCTCCAAGTTTCATTCTAATACATCGAATTTTTTTGACATTACCTTCTTCATTTCCAATAATTTCTATCGGATTTGTTAAAAATTGAAATTCAACTCCTTCGTCTAAAGCATGGTGATATTCTTCTCTCCTAGCTGGCATTTCTGCTTCACTCCTTCTATAAACAACAATTACTTTTTCACATCCAAGTCTTAGTGCTACACGAGCAGAATCTAATGCAGTATTTCCCCCTCCTATAACTGTAATTATCTTACCTATATTAATTGGCGTATCATATTCTGGGAACAGATAGGCTTTCATTAGGTTTACTCGCGTAAGAAATTCATTGGCAGATAACACTCCATTTAACTCAATGCCAGGAATTTTAAGCATCGCTGGAAAACCAGCGCCTACTCCAATAAAAAATGCTTTGTAGCCCATTTTTTCCAGATCTTCAATGGTTAACACTTTACCAATAACTTGATTATATTCAATGTTAACTCCTAACATTTTAAGTGTCTCAATTTCATCCTTAACGATATCTTTTGGTAATCTAAATTCAGGAATTCCGTATATTAAAACTCCACCACCTTCATGAAATGCTTCAAAAATAGTCACGCTATAACCTAATTTTGCAAGATCTGCAGCACAAGTAAGACCCGCTGGACCAGATCCTATTATAGCAATTTTAATATTATTTGGAGGAAGACATGCTGGACAAGCTTTTATTTGATGTTTTTTTTCCCAATCGGCAATAAATCTTTCAAGGGCGCCAATTGCTACAGGTTCGCCTTTTTTCCCTAAAACACATTCTTTTTCACATTGAACTTCCTGAGGACAAACTCTACCGCATATAGCTGGAAGAATATTAAATTGTTTTATATATTCAATAGAATCCCTAAAATTTTCTTCCCTTATTAACTTGATAAAACCAGGAATATCTATATTTACAGGGCAACCATTAACACAAGGTGGATTAGCACATTGAAGACAGCGCTCTGCCTCCAATTTTGCCATTTCTAAAGTAAATCCTAATGGTACTTCTTCAAAATTTTTAATTCTTTCTTTTGGGTCTTGTTCTGGCATCTTTTGCCTTGGCTTTTTCTTAACCATAATAATTTACTCCTTAATTTTTTGTAAGTCTATTCTTTTTTCTTTCAACAATCCTTTCAATTTACATTCATGAATGAATTTTTCAAGTGCAATATTTTCTTGTTCTTTGAATCTATTATTCCTGTTTATTAAATTGTCAAAATCAACATCATGACCATCTACATCTGGACCGTCAACACATGCGAATTTAATTTCTCCATTTTTCGTGTGAAACCTGCAACTACCACACATTCCCGTACCATCTACCATTATAGTATTCAAAGATACTTGAGTCTTAATTTTAGGAAGATCTTCTAACCCACTTGTTAATAATGAAACATGTTTCATCATAATAAGTGGCCCTATTGCTATGACCAAACTAATCCTTTCTTTACTGATGATTTCTTTTAAAGGTTTAGTTACCATCCCTTTAATTCCTTCACTTCCATCATCAGTAGTTATTATTAATTTATCGCTATATTTTGCAAATTTTTCTTTCCAGAAGATTAAATTTCTTGTTTTTGCTCCTAAGATGGAGTAAATTTCATTTCCTGCCATCTTAAGTTCTTTAACTTGAGAGAAACAAGGAGCAATGCCCACTCCTCCTCCAATTATTATGATTGGATTTTCATGCTTTTTAATTGGTATGCAGTTTCCTAATGGACCAACCACATCAAGAATTTCATCACCCTCATTCATTAAAGATAATTGGGTGGTGGTCTTACCAACAACTTGTACCACAATAGTAATAGTTCCTTTATCTCGGTTGTAATCTGCGATTGTTAATGGGATTCGTTCCCCACTTTCATGTATTCGAATTAAGATAAAATTTCCCGCAAAAGCTTTTTTAGCTATTAATGGCGTATCTAAGACCATTTCAAAAAGAGTGCCACTATCTCCAAGTTGTTTTTTTTCAAGTATTTTGTACGGCAATTGACACCTTCTCTCTATTTTAATTTCTATAGTTGATTACTTAAATCATCTTGTCAGTATAATATTAAAGAACATATAAAACTAAAAAAATCATTTGGTTCCATGAGATAAATTATATTTTTTTTTTTCAAATATTATATTAAAATAAGGATAATTACCTAAAAATAAAGAAAAAAATTTTTGATTTACAAAATAAATTGATATAATAATTATTGAAACAATAAATTATCATGGATACAATTTTTGTTGTTGATTTAGGGTCACAATATACTCATCTAATTGCTAGAAGAGTAAGAGAATTAGGAGTTTACTCCGAAATAGTAGTACATGATCGTGTGATTGAAGAAATAAAAAAAAATCGACCAAAAGGAATTATCTTATCTGGAGGACCAAGTAGCGTATACGAAAGCGATAGCCCAAAATTAGAAAACGAATTTTATGAAATAATTTTCAATGAAAAAATACCTGTTTTAGGAATTTGTTATGGTCTCCATCTCATAGTCTATCAATTAGGAGGAAAAATAAAATCACACGAGCAAAAAGAATATGGCAAGGTTGAATTACATGTCTTAAGAAAGGATAAACTTCTCCATTCATTAGATGACAATGAAATTGTTTGGATGTCACATGGTGATCAAATAGAGAAGTTACCTGAAGGGTTTATTGTTTTAGCAAGAACTAAAACTTGTCCTATAGCTGCTTTTGCCAATGAGAATAAATTATTATATGGCGTGCAATTCCATCCTGAAGTAGCGCACACTCCTAAAGGGCGCATTATCTTAAATAATTTTTTATTTAAAATAGCTAAAGCTAAAAAAGAATGGAAATTAGAGAATTGGATAATTCAAAAGGTCAATGAGATAAGGGAAGAAATTGGACCTACAAACCAAGTCATTTTAGGGTTAAGCGGAGGAGTTGATTCTTCTGTCTGTGCGGTACTGCTTCATAAGGCCATAGGAGACAGGCTACATAGTATTTTTGTAAACAATGGATTATTGCGAAAAGGAGAAGAAATTGAAGTCCAAAAAACATTTCAAGAAAAATTAAGATT
>CAZIEC010000192.1:0-1189 GCA_964538145.1 uncultured archaeon | reverse complement strand
ATTGAACGACATCCATTTCCAGGTCCTGGACTGGCTGTTAGATGCCTTGGTCCTATTGATAAGGAGAAACTTGACATTTTAAGAGAAGCCGATTCGATCTTGATTGAAGAAATTAAAAAGGCAGGTATCTATAATTCATTATGGCAAGCTTTTTGTGTTCTAATTCCTGTTAAAACTGTTGGTGTAATGGGTGACTTTCGAACATATGAATATATTTGTTCAATTAGAACTGTAGAATCACTCGATGCCATGACTGCGAATTTTGCCAAATTAGATTGGGACTTATTAGAAAAAATTGCTTCAAGGATTATTAATGAAGTTAAAGGTTTTAATCGTGTTGTTTATGATATATCCAACAAGCCACCCAGCACTATCGAATATGAATAATTTTAGAAATTAGTAGAAAATGTTAAAATCTTTTCTTAGAGAAAAGAGAATTTTGAAATTTAGATTGATTCATGAAATTTTTTTACATTTTATAATTAATTTTGGGTTAATTTTATAATAAAAATTCATTAATTGCATTATAACCAAATGAGTTGAAAATCATGACAGAAAAAGAAATTTCTTGGGATTTAACGAGAATTTACACAAGTCCCTCGGATCCAAAAATAGATGAAGACATGAAAAAACTATTAGATACAGCAAAAGAAATGAAATCTAAATATAAAGGAAAAATAAATGTTCCAAATTTCACGAATCAGAATTTACTGGCATTATTAAAAGAGATTGAAGAGTTAAATGCTAATGTGGATGAGATAGAATTATTCACCATGAATACATTCAACGCTAATATGACAATCCAGGAGAATCAAAATTTAAAGAATAAGTTTGATGCATTTAGAACAAGCATATCAAAAACATTAGCATTTTTGAGCTTAGAATTGGGTGAATTGATCAAGAATAAGCAAGAATTCATCACGGATCCAATATTGGCTAATTATAAACATTATCTTCAAAAATTATTGAAAGAACACGAACATAAATTATCTGAAATTGAAGAACAATTAATTTTAGAAAAAGATCAACACGGAATAAAGGCATGGCAGCAATTACAAGCAACGTGGTTAAATACTCGAAAGTTTAAAGTTATGGTTGAAAATAAAGAAAAGATCCTTTCTTATGGAGAAGCAAATAGTTTATTGACACATCCAGATAGAGAAACGAGAATATCTGCAAATAAATCTAT
>CAZIEC010000191.1:1208-4535 GCA_964538145.1 uncultured archaeon | reverse complement strand
CACTGATTGTGAAAAAATGATTGAAGTTTGCAAGGAAAATAAAGTAAAATTGAAACTATTTGAAAATTTCCGATTTTATCCTATTTATTTAAAAGCAAAAGAATTATTAGACAACGGAGTTATTGGAAATCTCATTAATTTTAGGATCAATAGTATTGGAACTGCCGGACCTAGCATGCCAAGAGGACTTAATTCTCTTACATGGAGGATTAAAGTGGATACGTGTGGAGGAGGTCCGTGGGTATATGATGATGGTATTCATAAATTCTCCATGGCTTTATGGCTAATGGGAGAAGAGCGAGTAGAAGAAGTTCTTGCCTGGATTGATTATTTTACTGGAGTAATGGATTCTCCAAGTTTTATAACATGGAAATATCCAAATAAAAATTCAAGTGATCCCCCCAAATACGGTTCAATGCAATTTACACTAGCTCCTAATTTATATTATCCAAGTAATTATTATGATTGTGATGAATTCATAGAAATTACGGGTTCTAAAGGGGTAATGTGGTTAAATCAATGCACTTCAGGAGGAAATTTTATCTCGAAATCACCCTATTTTCCCCCTATAGTAGTATATAGGGATGGCGAAGTTGAGACATATGGTGAAGATCTTCCTAGAGATTGGAGATTCTCTTTCATTAATTCTACTTTACATTTTATTAATGCAATGAAAAATGGAGGAGAACCGATTTACACGGGAGAACAAGGCAAAAATCTTTGTATTTTCGCAAAAATGCCATATATCTCTCATCAAAAGAAAAGAATTGTTTATTGGAAAGAGATAACGCCTGAGAATGAAATCAAAGGCGAATGTAAGGTGGAACCCCCCTCAGAGCAAGCAAAAAGTTCATTAACAAAATATTTCAGGCAAATTCGTGCTGACTTAAAGAAAGGAATTGAAAAAGGATTAAAACATTCAATTTTCAAATATCAATATGAACTTGAAGAATAAAGCCATTTTTTAATTAAAGCTCATCAAGATAAATCTCTTTTTTCATTTCTGAAGATTTTATTGCTGCTAAATTAAATTTTAACACGTATTTGGCTTCCTTTCCGGATAAGATAGGCTTTTTATTATTTTTAACTGCATCAATGAAGTTTCTTGTTGCATTAATAAAGCTATATTTCCAGTCATTTTGAAAACTTTTAAAACTCTCAACAACTCCATCTCTAATCAAAACCAACGGATCAAAAGCACTTGATTCTGTCATTTTATTTCCTATTGACGTGCATTGATTAATTTTCATTATTCCCCTACTTGCAATTATTTCGATAAATTCATCAGCAGGATAATATTTAGCAGGAATTTCCATTTCATTCATAAAAGTAAATTCCATTATTCCATATTGGGGAACCAAATGTTGATTACTTTCTTTATATTTAAACATAACATGGGCGGGAGCATCATATCCATCGTGATAGCCTGTCCAAGCAAATACTTTCTCTATTTCTTCACCAAACATCCACCAAGCAAGAGAAAAAGCATGCCATCCATTATCAAATAAAATTGGTGAGCCTTTTTCAGCACCCCCGATAATTCTTGGATCTTTTCGCCATAAAACTGCATTTTCATTTAAAGCCCAACCTCCTTTAACTCCAATAATGGTTTTTATTCTAAAAAATGAGGGATCACCAATATAATCGTTAGAAATTAATTCTTTTGCCTTTTGGATGTGAGGTGCAAATAAGAAATTTTCATATATTGATAAAATAGTTCCCGATTCTTCACATACCTCAATCATATTTTCAGCTTCTTCCAACGATAAAGCCATTGGTTTCTGAACGCTTATTGCCCTAACTCCGGACTGAGCGGCCTTAATAGTAACCTCTGCGTGAAGATGATGGGGTAATAATATCTCTACAATATCTAAATCTTCTTTTTTTAACATTTCTGAATAATCAGAATAAATGCGTACATTTTCACCCAAATTAAATTTCTTTTTTTTCTGCTTGGCTTTATCAACAGTTCTATTACATAAACTAATGATTTCTACATCCGGATTTTCTAGATAACCAAGAACATTAAGATCAAAAATAGTTCCAGTTCCAATGAAACCTACTTTTAACATTTTCTTTTAATAGAATTAAATTTAAAATTAATTAAAATGAATACTACACATAATTAATATTTTAATTTCTCAAGAATGTTGTCCGAACGAAAAGATAATGATTTATTAAAAACCTATGAAAGAGCTTTATTTCATGCTTGTGGTTTTACATCAGAAGATCTTAAAAAACCAAGAGTGGCAATAGTAAACTCTTGGAATGAAATTAATCCGGGGCACATTCATCTTCGAAAATTATCAGAATTTGTAAAAAAAGGGGTCAGAGAAGCGGGAGGAACGCCAATGGAATTCAATACAATCGGTTCTTGCGATGGTATAGCAAATTCTGGGAATAATTCACGCTTTATTCTGCCTACAAGAGAAGTAATTGCGAATTCAATTGAATGTACTATTAGAGCGTATGATTTTGATGGTATGGTGATGCTATGTTCATGCGATAAAATTATTCCTGGAATGTTATTGGCTGCAGCAAGATGTAATATCCCAACAATCTTTTTAACTGGAGGGATAATGGAAGCTAAACACTTTACAAAAGGCCCATTTAAAGGAAAAACATTTGTAACTTCAGATATTAAAGAAGCAATAGGAAAATACAAATCTGGAAATATTAATAAAGAAGAATTAAAAATATTGGAATCAGAAACTTGCTTTACTCCGGGAGCTTGCAACATGATGGGAACCGCTGTTACGATGGCATGTATTGTAGAAGCTTTAGGTTTATCTTTACCAGGATGTGCCACGATGAGCTCCATGAGCCCTGAGAGAGAAACACTTTGCTTGAGAACTGGCAAGACCATCATGAACTTAATAAAAAATGGGATTAGTGCCTTAGATCTAATAACTCATTTATCAATTGAAAATGCGTGTAAAATTGCTTTAGCCATTGGTGGATCAACAAATATGATCCTTCATATGTGCGCTTTATCTCGAGAAATTGGCTTGGACCTTGACCATTTTGCTTTCGATAAAATGAGCAGGGAAATTCCTTTATTAGCAAAATTTAAGCCCTCTTCAGAATATACGGTTACTGAATTCCACGAGGCTGGAGGTGTTCCAGTACTGATGAAGAAACTTTCAAGTAAATTGAATTTGGAAACTATTAATGTCTTAGGAAAAACATTAAAAGAAACTTTAGAAAATGTTATGTATACTGATTATCAAGTTATAAGGCATCTTAACGACCCTATTTATCCAGAAGGTGGAATTGCCATCTTGAAAGGGACTCTAGCTCCAGATGGAGCCGTTATTAAACAAAGTG
>CAZIEC010000191.1:0-1108 GCA_964538145.1 uncultured archaeon | reverse complement strand
ATTGCCATCTTGAAAGGGACTCTAGCTCCAGATGGAGCCGTTATTAAACAAAGTGCTGTAAATCCAGACATGTATCATCATAAAGGTCCCGCTAGAGTCTTTGAATGTGAAGAGGATTTGAAAAATGCATTCATTTCAGGAGATATAGAAAAAGGAGAAGTCTTGATCATTAGATATGAAGGCCCCAAAGGTAGTCCGGGTATGCGAGAATTATCATTACCTGCTGCAATGCTTGTAGGAACTGAATTGGAACACTCAGTTGCAATTGTTACAGATGGACGATTTTCGGGCGCTACTAGGGGTCCTTGTATAGGGCATGTTTGTCCCGAAGCTTATGATGGAGGTCCTATCGCAGTTGTTCAAGATGGGGATATAATTGAGATTGATATAAAGAATCGGGTATTAAATTTACTTATTCCTAAAGAAGTTTTACAGGAGAGATTAAATCATTGGAAAAGACCAAAAAGGGACATTTCCAACAGTTATTTAAAAATATATAGAAGATTAGTAAGTTCAGCTAAATATGGGGCATTCATTCAATAATCACATAAAATATTACAAAAATGTTGGAAATTGAAAAAAATATTAAAGAATTTTTGACAAAAATCTCATTTCCAAGATTATCTGGGACTCTTCATGAAGAAAAAGCTTTTGAAATAATAAGTAATAGGATTAAAAATTTAGGATTAAATCCAACAATCCAAAATTTTAAATTTAGTCCTTTTTATTCGACATGGTACCCTAAAATTAGCTTTCTAATAATCAATTTAATTATTGTTATTTTTTTTCTTAACATAAAACATATAATTTTTCCAATAATATTAATGATTATTTCATTTTTTGCCTTAACTCTTTATTTAATTACTCGAAAACCAGAAACCATAAAGGTTGGAAAAGTTTTAAGATCGCAAAATCTTCATGTTCAGATTCCATCAAAAGCTTCAGAATCGTTAGGGACAATTTTATTTTTTTGTCATGTTGACTCTAAGGGGCAGACTTTTAATATTTTAAATAGAATAAGGATAATAAGAACTCATGTATTTACATTAATACCATTAATATTTATTATAATATTAAAGAATTACATTATCCCTCAATTTTCTGAAAT
>CAZIEC010000190.1:0-4543 GCA_964538145.1 uncultured archaeon | reverse complement strand
GAATTAATAAGAGCAGCAAATACTATAAAAATAGAAAATGAACAATTAATTGGAAAAAATACAGATGTAGAGGGAGCACTTAAATCTATAACTGATAAAAAATTTGATTTATCTAATAAGAAAGCATTAATAGTTGGAGCAGGAGGCGCTGCTAGGGCAATATGCTTTGGAATCGCAAGTAAGGTTAAAAAAATCGTAATTGTGAATAGAACAGTGGCAAAGGCAAGAAAATTAGCAAAAGAATTAACTAAAAAAATGAAGGTTGATGCAATTGGTAAATCTTTATCTAAAATCACATTTAAAGATGAATTAAAAAGGACAGACTTAATTATAAACGCTACTCCCATAGGGATGTATCCAAATATAAATGAAACTCCTATCCCTAAGGAATTCTTAAATGATTCCATATTCGTGTTTGATTTAATATACAACCCCCTCGAAACTAGGTTATTAAAAGAAGCTTCTAAAATTGGTTGTTCTGTTCTTGGAGGTATTGATATGCTCATTAATCAAGCAGCATTAGCTTTTGAATGGTGGAATGGAAAAAAGCCAAATATAAATTTAATAAAAAATAAATTAGCTTTCTTAAAAAATGATGTTAGGGAATAAATTAACGATTATTGGCGGATCAGGCGGGATGGGTAAAGTCTTTGGACAATATTTTAAAAAACACGGTTTTGAAGTTGTTCTTCATGCAAGAAATCAAAATAATTTAAAAATTGTAGCCAAGCAATTGGGAGTAGATTATGAAACTAATCTTGAAAATGCTATAAAAGACTCCGATATCATTATGATATCAATTCCAATAAAATCTACACCCGAAATGATAAAAAAAGTTGCTCCTATGATGAAAAAAAATGCATTATTATTTGATATAACCTCACTAAAATTTGAAGTATACAAATTACTAAAAGAAAGTTGTTTGAAGTATCCAATAAATTGTCTTTCATTACATCCCATGTTTGGTCCAGGTATAAAAAATCCAAAAAATTATGTAATTATTGCTTTAAGAGTGGGAGGGACTTCTATATATGAAAATCTGGTTGATGATTTTCTCAAAATTTTTAGAAAGGATGGATTTATTGTCACAGAAACAACTCCTGAATTACATGACAAGATAATGGCTCTAACATTAGGAGTTCCACACATGTTAAATATTCTCTTCTTGAATCTACTATATAGATCGAACCAGCCTTTAAATGATTTGACAAGATATACTGGAACAACTTTTTTACTTCAAAAAGTATTCGCTGAAAGCATTATTCAAAGAGAAATGGAAATGTTCGGAGATATTCAGATGGAAAATAAAGAATTCCATCATGTTTTAAAAAGATTTTTAAAATTGGTAAAAGAATACACTAAAATCATAACAAGAAAGGATAAAAAGAAATTCATAAAACTATTTCAACAAGGATTAGATTATTCCATTAAAGATCTACACTTCAATGAATCTTATGATTATTTCTATAAATTCATGAAAATATTAAAAAATAATAGTTAATTGGGAAAAAAAACTATTTAATATTTATTCCGCAAAAAGGGCAAAATTTTAACTCCGTTCTATCATCTAACTTTTCTCCACAATGATAACAATAAGAGATATGGCTCACTTCTTGTTTGCTCTCTTCGATATTTTGTGAAAATTGATCTATGTTATTCAACTGAACTGTTTTTTTACCATTTTCATTAACAACAATCTCTTTTTTTGTCGAGATCTGGCATATAGAAT
Organism: uncultured archaeon; assembly: GCA_964538145.1. Lineage (GTDB taxonomy): Archaea > Asgardarchaeota > Lokiarchaeia > Sigyniarchaeales > SOKP01 > SOKP01. The sequence goes on along the minus strand of CAZIEC010000190.1, from coordinate 2,814 downwards.
TGCAATAAACGCATCTGATTGGTTCATTAGAAAAGTAAATTATTAAATAAATGATTACACCTATTCCTGCTGTAAATATAGCTAAAATAATAATCAAGCAAATATCAATGTCTTCTCTTTTCGTTAAAACATTAGTTTTACATTTAGGACAATACATTATGGTCATTTAAACACACGTTTATATAATGTTCATTTATAATTTTAAGGAAAATATTATTTCTTAATTTAGTACAATTAAAACAAATACAAAAAGGATCTTTAGACCAATTTTTAGCATTCAGTTAACAATTCGTCTTCTTTTCTAATTTAATAAGAAAATTATATAGGAGTTCTTATATATTCTTTTAAACTTAAATATATTAAAAAAGAGAGAGGTAGTTAACACGGAAAAAATAACTTGTTTTCAAGTTTATAGCAAGGGAAATACAGAAGAATTGAACCTTCTTGTCGATAAAATTTGGTTAAAGGACGGTAGAGTTTATTTTAGAGTATTAGAAATGCTTTCTGAAAGAAGAAATCATCTGAGAAAAGAGAAAGGTCCTAATATATATTCTATTAATGAAAAAAATATTTTTTGTATTCGATGTAGTATTTATTTATTGAAGTAAGTTTCTATCTCTTTCTTTGATAAAAATCATAATTTTGTGCCACAAGAAGGACAAAATTTATAATTTTCTGCCATTAATCGTTCACCACAGAAAGGACAATACTTTATTGCTTCGGATTCTATTTTTTCAACATTTTCCTCGGATAAAGATGGCTCTTTAACTTGTAAAGAATTTTTATTGGATATTTTATATGGATTTATTTCATCAGAAGTTGTTTCTGGTAAAATCGTCTTAAATTCGTGAATATTTTTATTTGGTGCTGAAATTGGATTGACTACACTATTGCAATGGACGCAACGATTCTCAGGCTTGTTATAATATATGATAAGATAAATAATAAATCCAATACCACCAGTAAAACACAACAATAGTATTGCAAGTGGCCAATCAATATCTTCCCGTGTTAACAAAACATTTTGTTGACAATGGGGACAATATCCTGTGGGATTTGTTGTTGTCATTTTTTATAAAATGTTTTTATTCTTTTTCATTTTATATTTGATAAATAAATATGAAAATGTTCTTATATTTTTAATTAACAAAATATCAAACAAGTTATTTTTGAGAAATGAAAATTATTAATTCTCTCTACTTATATTAAATGAAAATAATAACAAAAATGAAGAGCCAAAAAGTTTTTCAGAATATTATTTTGTATTTAATTATACTTTTGAAATTTGTAATTGTAGGTGTGTTTTTTTGGAAAAAAAATCATTTTTTTTAGTTTTAGAGGGAATTGATGGTTCAGGAACTACAACACATAGTAAATTACTTGTTGGTTTTCTTGAACTCAAAGGTTTTAAAGTTCATCTCACTCAAGAACCTTCTAACAGTGAAATCGGCTTGTTAATAAGAAAATTCTTGAAACAAGATCGAATGCCATCAACTACAGATGCTTTATTATTTGCAGCTGATAGAGATTTTCATTATCATAATGAAATAAAACCAAAACTAGACAATGGGTATATTGTGATTTCAGATAGATATTTAGAATCTTCAATTGCATACCAATCTGCTCAATCAGAAAAGATTTCTGTTGAATGGGTTCAAGAAATTAATAAATTTGTGGGTAAACCTGATTTAACAATAATTTTGGATATTGACCCTGAGATTTCATTATCAAGAAAAAATCAAGAAGAATTAGAAAAATTTGAGCAGGAAATCTTTTTGAATAATGTCAGATCAATATATTTAAAAAGGGCTAAAGAGGAAGGATATTATATCGTTAATTCTAATGATATTATAGAAATAGTTCAGGAAAAAATTCAATCAATTGTAATGAAAAAGTTAAAACAAAAAGGTTTTAAAATTTAATAATTAAAAACAAGCAGAATAAATATAATAATTAAAAATAATGAGTTGAAATTAAAATCCAAGAAGATTTTGATTTTTGTTACAATAGGCTTTTTGAAACAGTTAAAAAATTTAGCTTTCCTCGATTAGTTGGATCTGACGGTGAAAAAAAAGCAGTAAAACTAACGATTGAAAAATTTAAAGAAATTGGGTTTTCAAAAGATCGCATCATGACAAAAAAATTTACTTTTTCAGATTTCTATTCAACAACCTTAATTAGTCTTATAATGACATTAAATTTAATATTCAATCTAATTTTGCTCCTATTTTCTTATATAGAGCCCATAATTAGCATTCTATTTGTTTTATTTATGGTAATTATTGTTCTATTAATCTTAAAGATTTTAAAACATCCAGAAATTCCAAATTTTTGGGGAGAATATTTTGGAACTACTCTTGAAGCTACAAATGTAATAGTTAAAATTCCTGCTATTAACATTCCAGAAGAAAAAGCTAGTAATTTGGTATTATCTGCCCATATTGATTCAAAATCTCAAACTTATAATACATTTTGGAGAGTTTTCTTTTATAAATTATGGTTATTTAGTGGAATTGCACTAGGTTTTTTTTATATTTTATTTTTAATCGTTTTTTACTTGAATCTTTCTTTTAATTATCGAATTACTCTATATGGTGCTTGGTTTTCTGTTATTTTAATATCGACTTCCAATATTTTTTTATTATTTTTAAATACTACTAATAAATCTCCGGGTGCTTTAGACAATGCTTCTGGAATGGCAATTGTTTTTGAATTAAGTTCATACTTTCTACAAAACCCCTTGAAAAATTTCAATATCTGGCTTTGTCAATTCTCAGCAGAAGAACTCGGTACAATGGGCTCTAGAATATTTGT
>CAZIEC010000189.1:0-4574 GCA_964538145.1 uncultured archaeon | reverse complement strand
ATTAAAAAAATATAGTTAACCGTTTAATACTAAGACCAATATCCATACAAGCGAAAAACTAATCAATATACATAAATTACTTATCATTGTTATTAATTTTTTATTATAATTCAATTCAACAGAATAAGGTATTACTGCTAATCCCATTGGTAATACTAGAGAAATGGCTAAAATCTTGCGAAATAATTCTGGAAATGAAAAATTTAAAAGAATGAAAAACAATGAAATTCCAATTAATAAGCCAATCCCATAGCGCATGAAAAGTGATTTCAGCATTATTTTCCATTCAGATTTCTCAAATTTGAAATTTAAAAATGTCCCTAAAAGTAAAAGTGATAAAGCCGTGTTTGCTCTAGCAAGAATGCCAACCAAATTTGTAAAAAAAATGGGCATTTCAATTCCGCTCAGGTTAATAGAAATTGCTATTAGATAACTCCATATAGGAACAGATTTTTTTAATTTTGATATTATTTTTTTAAAATTAATTTTTGATCCATTGTTATCTTCATTATTAGGAGAATACACGCTTCCTAAGATATAACATAAAATAAAAACGGTAAAAGCATTACCAGCATCGACTAAAGCAATATATTTCATTCCTTCAGCACCCCAAATCCCTTCAACCAAAGGAAATGAAAAATGAGTAACATTAAATCCAACAATAGACATTATTAATAAACCCTTAATGTTCCGAGGGTGATTTCTAAACAATAATAGGCCTAAAAAAGCCATTAAGATTCCATATAATATATGGATCAAGGGAATGAGAAGGAGCGATGTATCAAGATTAGTTTCGCTAATAACACTTAAAATTACGGAGGGAAGTGTAATATTAAAAATTAACTTAGCAATAACATCACCATTTTCCTCAGTAATAATATTTACTCTTTTTAATAAATACCCAATGAAAATAATTGTTAAAGAGATTAAAAAAACAATGTTAGCATCAGTCATTATTCTAAACTCTTATAAACCCGATCTTATTTATTAAAAAGTTGATGAATAGTTAAATAAAACATTCATTTTGAACTTGATTAAGGTAATATAAAAAAAATTTACATTTTTATCCTAAATATAGTAATGTTATATAGCTAATTTTGGTAGGACGCTTTCATTTATATTCTAAATATTAAGCGGATATTTACCATATTTTTTAGCGGCTTCTATCATCCATTTTATTCTTTCATAGGACATTTTCGGATGTGAATTTGATGGAGATAACATGAATCCACCACCAGGTCCAAGAATTCTTATAGCATGTTTGACAGCATCTTCAACTTCTTTTTTGGTCCCTTCAACTAAGATATAGGAGGTATCAATGTTTCCTAATAAACATAATTTATCTCCAACTTTCTTTTTCACTAATTTTAAATCCACGTATGGAGGTTCCAAGCAATGTAATCCATCAAAACCAGCTTCTACAATAAAATCTAAGATTGGTGTTATATCTCCATCTGAATGAAAAATTATTTTTCCACCCCATTCATGTACGGCTTCAGTAACCCTTTTCAAGCACGGTAATACATACTGATAAATATATTTTGGATTTATTAATGGTCCATTCCTAAAGGCTATGTCTCCTCCTTCAAAAAATACTTTGGCTCCACATTCGGAATATGTTTTAAAAAGTCCTATAACAATTTCAGTTGTATATTCGAATCTGTCTTCAATTAATTTAGGATCCTTTCTTAATGCTTTCGAAAAGTTTGCCATACCCATTCCTTGCCAAACTGGAGGAAATACTGAAGTAAAATCATCTTGAGCCATTATACAAAATTTATTGTTAACGAATTTCTTTTTCCTTCTTAATAATGTCTTGAAAAATTTCTTTGCCCTGCGAAATATTTCATTTAGGTCTGGTTTAGGAAAATTTTCCCAGTCTTCTCTATTTTTAATCATTCCATCATGATAATAAGGAAAAATATGTCCATCTAAATTTACTATTTTATATCTCCTGCCAAATATATCCGTCATTTCTTCTTTATTTTTGAAAATGAATGGAATATACCCAGCTCCAACCGTATCATATCCAATTATCGAAGCTGTTTCCATCGCTCTCGAGAATACATTTATCTCAATTTCTGTAAGAATGCTATTTACTCTATCAACCCAATCATCAGGATATTGTTTTTCTAAATCATCTATTACTTCAAAAGATGATCTTGGTGCTTTTCCTAAGACAATATCACATATATTATCATCAACTGCAACTGCATGGATGGGTATCCTATCTACAGGTTCATGATTTAAAGCAGCCCAAACTCGTTCTTCACTATTCATTTTTATAATGATTATTGATTATTTTGAGATAGAAAAATAAAGAAAATAAAAAAAAGCTTGGTTTTATAAGTTTAGTTCTTTCAATTTCTCTCGCATTTGATTTAATCTTTCGCCATGCAAGTCAAATTTATAGAGCAAGAAAATTGCTATTCCACATCCAATACTTGGGAATAGGAACATTATTAATTTAATTCCAATTATAACATCTATTCCAGGATTAGGAACATAGCCTCCTGCCCAACCAGTTCCTTGAAATACTAAACCAATCGTTAGATAAGTTAAAATAATGGAAAACCTATGGATAAAGCCATTAACACCATAGTAACTGGCAGATCTTTTCACTCCAAATCGCACTGCATCTTCATCAATGACATCACTATGTAATATATCGACGTAAAATAATGCACCTCCTAATGGGATTCCTTGCAAAGCAGTAATTATTAAACCAAATATTAAATCTCCTTGGTTTAATAACATGTAGGGAAATAATAATATGATCCAAACACCTAGAGTTGCCATGAAAGAGTTACGCATACCAAATTTCCTTCCAAGCCTTCTATGTACCGGAAGCATGAAAGCAGCAATTCCTAAAGCTAATAATAATTGCAAAGTCAACAAAAATGACTTTTCACCAATTTTCAAAATGTGAACGGAAAATAGAGGTAATATTGTCATTAAAATGTTAAAAACATACCATACCATCATATTTGCTGTCGTAAATTTAAGAAAGGTACGATTGCTAAAAGTAATTTTTAACGATTCAAGAAAGCCTGGCCTTTTTTCAAAATCTTCTTGAGTTTCTTCTTTTTCATGGAATCCCCACAAAAGAAATGGTATGGCAAAAATCATTGTCAATACTGCTAGCATAATTCCACCAATAAAATAATTCATTTTGATTAGCATTAATTCTTCAGGAGTTCCAGTCTCAGGAGCTAAGGGACTAAGAATTATTGAAGGCACGCTTGCTAAAATTACTGCTATTACAGTAAAAGCCTTAATAAATACGTTTGTTTTTGCTCTTTCTTCTTCGGTAGGAAATATTTCTGGAAAGAGAGCGTTTAAATTACAATCCCACATTGTATAAAATAGTTCAAAAATCATTATTATCGAAATGAAATAAATGAATTCTATTATTTTAGCATCAGTAGAGAAAAACACGCAGAAAAGAAGGACCATAATGATTGACAAAGGAATGATTGAAATGATGAGGAAGAATCTTCGCTTACCGTATTTCTTTTTATACTTAGTGCGCTCTGAAAGCGCTCCAATCAATGGATCGTTAACAGCATTCCAAATGCCCCATAATATAAAAACTAACATGACTTGAAGTGGAGGAATTTTCACTACGGCAAAATAATAAGTGAATACGAACAAGTTAAAGGCTTGATAGGTCATTTGATCGGGAATGGCAGAGAGGGCAAAAAGGATTCGTTCCTTTGTAGTTTTATTACGTTCACTCATTTTACTCATTCACTTAAAAATTTTTTTTAAAGAGATATTAATTATTACTTAATCTTTTTGATAATTAAAATTATTGTAATAAGAAGGATGATGATTTTTCCACTTTTGGAAAAAATACTGAGAATTCTCATTTCATTCATTTTAATAAAAATCATTCATTCAAAACCAAAATTTCAATAATATTCATTTATTATTACTCTTGAAATTTTAAAAAATAAATATAAAATGATTATAATGAGGTTCAAAAAATGCCTGATTTAATTCTTGAAACAACTTATTTTGAAAAAGGAGGACCGGAAAACACGGATAAAGCATTAGAAATTGCTAAAAAATATGCTGATAAATTTAACATTAAAGATATTGTTTTAGCAAGCACGACTGGCATGGTAGCAGAAAAGGCGGCCAACATTTTTAACCCATCTGAATATAATGTAATGATTGTTACTCATTCTTATTACTTTGTTAATAAATCAGTCAGACAAGAATTTCCAGAAAACAAAATGGAAGAACTGAAAAAAAAGGGATTAAAATTTCACATTGGAACCCACGCAATGAGTGGAATTGAAAGAGGCTTGCGCTTGAAAAAAGAAGCGTGGTTATTCGTTGATTTATTAGCTAAAATGTTAGGATATCATTTCTCTCAAGGAGTTAAAGTTTGCATAGAAATTGCATCAACCATTTGCGATGCCGGCTTAATACCAGATTTAGATAGAGATATAATTGCTGTTGGAGGAACTGGGAGAGGTGCTGATACGGTTTGCTTGATAAGACCAGCTCCAACCAGCGATTTCAAGAGCTTGAGAGTAAAAGCAATTTTAGCAAAACCATTATAA
>CAZIEC010000188.1:0-4583 GCA_964538145.1 uncultured archaeon | reverse complement strand
CCGTTAAATTCTTTAGCTCTCTTTTTCATATTTCTAATGGAATACCAATAAAAGAAATCACCAACTTTTCCCCAAAACCAGCCATCATCTCTTGTACCCATCAAATAAGGATATTCCATTGGTGAAGATATGTCTAAAATCGATGATAATTTGCTCCAATCTTGTCCGAGCCTTTTCCTTGAAAACATTTTTTTTGGTCCAGGCAAGCAAAACCATCCACTTAAACATTCATTATCTACTGATTTAATCGTTTCATGAAGCTTTTTAGCATACGAAGCTATTGTTTCAGCTTTAAAATCATACCATTCTTCACTTTTTATAATTTTAGCTTTTTCTCCAAAATGTTCTCTAAATTTAGATACACACCTATCACAAGCACATAAATCTTCAAAAGCTCCATCATATCGAATGTAATCAGCAAAAAAGCCTTGAATCTTATAATTTTTTACCACCTCTTTAGCTAAATTAAGAAGATAATCCACGTGCTCGCTATTGGGGCACATGAAACTCGTCAAAGGAATGTATCCTTTTCCTCTAGCGCTTCTACTCTTGCCTTCTTTCGCATCAAACTTATCCGTTAAAAATGGAATTTTCTTTTGATAATCTTCAAGAGAACTGTTTTCAGGAATTGTTACTCTCATTTCGCCCTCTTCATGCGTTGAAATTTCACCTTTTTTAAATTTTTTCCCATATTTCTTTCCACTTTTACCATGAACACTTACTCTTTCTGGATGTAAATATCCTTGATATGCATCGTTCATGCTCGTGAAAGATACAATTAATTTCATGTTTCTATCCAAGCATTCATCGTTGAATTCTCCTAAGATATCTCTATTTGTTGGATTCCAACCAATATTAGTATTCCAAACACATGCGCCATCCGTGTCCTTTATAACTAACCCAAATACATTGAAATGGCATTCCTCTAACTTATCCATGATTTTTTTTACATTAAGTTTTTTCTCAGCAAAATCATAGTCTAATTTTCTAAAACCTTCTGGCCCCCTTACAGGCATCAATCCCATGGCATAAATTTTCTTAAAGCCAAATGATTTTAAAATTTGGGTATTTAACTCAAGATCAAACTTAAAATATATCTCCCAATCAATTTTTTTAATTTTCATAATGATTTGAGGAAAATTTCTTTTTTTAAAAACCCTTTATTATTTCATTGCTTTTAATCCTTATATAAAGATTTCCTTAAGAAAAATTTATAACTTTATTGAAGCTTATACAATTATTTTTAATATCTAATAAATGTGTTAATTTATAAAATCCAGTTTATAAATAATCATTAAAAATTAAAAGAATGAGATTTTTTTGATTACAAATTTAAACATGCAAGATCATCGTTTTACTTTTGTGATTATCAATTAATTCTCTTTCCATTCAAAGAAAATATTTTGAGATAATGAATGACATTACAACGTATTACCTTTTGCATGTAGATAATTTTTTAAAAACGTAATTTTAATTAATTTTAAGATCGTTAATTATTTATTATAATTTAAACACGTTAGATCGAAACTTTATATACATGAAAGTATTATTAATCAAAGAAATCAATGTGAAAATGTTTAAAATTTTAAATCTATTTAATAAAAATAGTTGGTATTATATAACTCAAAATAACCAAAAATCAAGAGATAAAAGTCTTCTCGAATGAAAGGAATGAGGTGTATGTTTACTGTACGATGCTACATTTAAGATAATCATATTCGGAGATGCGGGAACTGGTAAAACCACTCTTACTCATCGTTTTTTAACAGGAATATTTATTCCAGATACTACAATGACAATAGGTGTTGATTTTGAAGTTAAAAGCATTGTGGTGGATAATAAAAAAGTAAAACTCCAAGTATGGGATTTTGCAGGAGAAGAACGTTTTAGATTTCTATTACCAACTTATGTTCGTGGCGCTCGTGGAGGGATCTTCATGTATGATGTTACAAATTACTCAAGTTTAGCTCACATTGATGATTGGTTGTCAGTAGTTCGAAAAGAGATAAAAGAAAATGAAAAATTTCCCATAATCGTGGTAGGTGGAAAAGCAGATTTAAAGGAATTTCGGGAGATTCCTGCAGAAGAAGGAATTCGAGTAGCCAAGTCTAGAGGCGTTGATGGATTTATAGAGTGTTCCTCTAAGACTGGAGAAAATGTAGATAAAGTGTTTGAAGCATTAACAAGATTAATGTTGAATTACTCGTTATAATTTTTTAACTTGTTTTTTAAAAAAGCTTATTTGTTAATTATATATCTTTTCTTCCTTTAAATCAGGAGGATTTTCTTTTTCAGCAACTGCATTTTCTAAATTTCTTAAATCTAACCTTCGAGTAAGCACCATTGTTTGGAATTCTATATCCTTGTTGTATTTAGAGGCAAATTCTAATAATTCTCTTATCATTCGCAATTCAATATCATCCTCACTAATATTAAGTCCTCCAAACACTGGAATTTCTGAGAATTCGAATGTCAACTTTTCTAAGAATTCTTGTGATAACACGTCGGATCTTTCTTTTATTGCAGTATTCAAGGCATCTAAGATTATTTTATACTTTTCTTGCTTGCTAAATTGACATAAAGCGCACTTATAAGCTCTATTCCTAAGTGTCATTAAGATCAATAACCCAATGATATATCTAAAGTTAAAAATTAATTGTTCGTGGTTTTCGTTATTACTATATTCTTTAACAACTCTTTCTGCTACGAAATACAAGCTAGCAAAATAAATTGCTCTAGCAAAATAAGCAGGGTCAACGCAAAAAATTCGAGTGAACCAGAAGGGGCTCAGATTAATAGGAGGCTTCTCAAGTAAACCATAATACACTATCCTTCCATTCTTTTCTTTATTTAGAGTTGCTTCATTTTTTAACATGTTTAAATAAGTTGAAATAGTGGATCGTGCGATGTTTTTAAAATATTTTTTATACTCAAATTCAACATCTCTAGTTGTTACTTTATGTTTCCCTTCAAGAAAATATTTTAATAAAATTCCTAAAATTCGACATTCATGCAATCTTCCAGTTTTAATTTGTTGCTCTTCTGATTCATCTTCACGCAAGTTATAAACTTTAGAAATCTCTGGAGCATATTCTTGAATTACTTTTTCTAAGATATATATACTTAGTTCTGTAATTGTAAACAATCCTCCTAATAATATATTTTTGAAAATTATGACATACATGAAAAAACGACTTATTAATAATATGTGTTCGAATGGAATAGAAATTTCTATAAAATTGATATTGCGAGCTTTAAAAGTTGAAAAAATGAAACAAAATATCTAAAAATAGCAAGTTTATAATAAGAATTCTATAAAAAAAAATTTTTAATAAATTATTTACAACTTATTTGGATTCTCCATGCTTTTCTTTCCAGATTGGGTCATTTATCTGGAGTAATCTCCTTTGTACCTTACCTATTAAATTCTTTGGAATTTGATCAATGATTTCAACGTAATATGGTCTCTTATAATGGGTCATGTTTTCTTCAGCCCATTTCTTGATTTCTTCTGGTGTCAAAGTCGAACCTGGTGTTAATTCTACCCAAGCTTTCACTACTTCGCCAAATTCGTCATGTGGAAGCCCAGCAACGGCTGCTTCTGAAATTTCAGGATGTTTCATTAATAATTCTTCGACTTCTTTTGGATAAACACTATATCCCTTATATTTAATTAATTGTTTCTTTCTATCACGCAATTCTACAGTTCCATCTTCATTCATGAATCCGATATCTCCAGTAAGTAGCCATAATTTTCCATCATATTCCTTAATAGTTTCAGCAGTTTCATCTGGTTTATTCAAGTATTCTAACATGACTTGAGGCCCATGCACGCATAATTCTCCAGTGTGTTCTTCACCAAAGTTAGTATCATCAGGATCTCCTAAACATATAGGACCCTTGGAAAAGTCTTCAATTGGCCAAATGCCCCATTCTGTTCCTGGGAAGGGCATTCCTATAGTTCCTATGGGTGATTCGCCAAATAAATTACCTGCTGAAACCACCGGAGTAGCCTCAGTCAATCCATAGCCTTCCACTATCCTACCACCTGTATTTTCAACGAATGCATCCCTAACAGGACGATGAAGTGGTCCAGCACCAGAAACGCATAATTTAAGCTTGCCCATTACATTTGGATATTTTTTCAAATCTTCAAATTCTGCTAATCTCTTGAATAATACTTCAGCTCCAGCATAAACAAAGCCTTTTGGTGCGGGCAATTTTTCTATATGGGCACATAATTCTGCTTGAGTCGGCGGTTTTGGGAAGAGCATTATCCATCCACCAAAAGCAACCGTGGTGTTCATGACAACTGTGTGGGCAAATGAGTGGAAGAGAGGTAGCACGCCAATATTTCCTAATCCTGGTTGTTCTCCTCCTAACCAATACATGCATTGAATAGCATTTGATACGACATTAAAATGTGTTAATACAGCTGCCTTTGGCAACCCAGTGGTACCACCGGTCATGATATAAGTTGCTGGATGAGTTTTCACATCAATTTCAACTTTTGGAGGGTTCGGTTCTGTTTCTAGAAGCTTCATTAAAGGCACGGCACCAGGATAATCGACTTTTCCTTTAGG
>CAZIEC010000187.1:0-4589 GCA_964538145.1 uncultured archaeon | reverse complement strand
AGATCTTTTGATGCAATTTATGGCGGTGGAGAAGCAAATGTGGCAGTCTCGTTAGCAAATTTCGGTATGGATTCTTATTTTGTAACAAGATTACCTAATAATGAAATTGGTCAAGCTTGTCTTAATTTTTTACGTCAGTATGGGGTTAAGGTAGATAAGATAATTTTTGGGGGTAATAGATTAGGAATATATTTCTTAGAAACTGGTATCTCAATGAGACCAAGTAAAGTAATTTATGATAGAGAAAATTCTGCTATTGCAACAGCAACTCCAGAAATGTTTGATTGGGATAAAATTTTTGATGATGAAATTTTATGGTTTCATTGGACTGGAATTACACCCGCAATATCTCAAAATTTAGCAGAAATTTGCTTGGATGCTGTTAAAATTGCTCGATCAAAGGGACTAACCATTTCATGTGATTTAAATTATCGTAGCAAATTATGGAAATATGGAAAAAAGCCCATTGAAGTAATGGATGAATTAGTAAAATATTGTGATATAATTATCGGAAATGAAGAAGATGCTGAAAAAGTGTTTGGAATCAAGGCTCCAGATACGGATATAATTTCTGGTAAGATAGATCCAAATAAATATAAATACGTTGCACAAGAGTTAAAGAAAAGATTTCATAATGCTAAATATGTGGCAATCACTCTAAGAGGTTCTCTTTCAGCAAGCCACAATACTTGGGCAGGTGTGCTTTATGATGATGAAAATAATTTATATATTAGCTCATCATTTAATATCTTGCCCATTCTTGACCGTGTTGGTGGTGGAGATGCTTTTGTAGCTGGTTTAATTTACGGCTTCTTAAATTTTGAACAAGATAAGCAAAAAATATTAGATTTTGCAGTAGCATCATCCTGCTTAAAACACACAATTTTTGGTGATTTTAATCTCATATCTGTTAAAGAAGTTTTAAAAGTAATGGAAGGAGATGTTTCTGGAAGAGTTTCAAGGTAATTTTAAAAAATGTTAGAAAAGAAAAACGGTATTGGAAAGTATATTCATTTTTTTAATAATGATATAGATTTAAAATCTGAAAATTAAATGTCTCTTCTTTTTTAAATAAGAAATTTTTGTTATTTTTTATAACACTAAACTCTCTTCTTGAGTTGAATAATAATTTCAAAAGGCTTAATGAGTTCAAAAAACATCATAGGTTTAATAAAAGAAAGTGCATTCTCAAATGAGATCATTCCTATTAATGAAACACAGCTTAATCAATCAAACATCCCTGCTAAAAAAAGAGATTCTATCTATAATGGTATAGAAGAATGCGAAAAAGCAAAAAGAGAATATTTTGCAATCATTAATGATATACATTTTTTATTAACTAATAATAAAGAATTAACTCAGGAAGAAAAATTAGTTTATTGCAACAAGGAAAGATATTTTATGAAATTATATCTTAAGGAAGTATTAACCAAGCTTAAGAATATTTTTCTAGATTAAGATAATTTGGGTTGCTGATTAAAAATTTATTATTTGTCCAATTCTCATTTTTAAGAAAAAAATAGATATTTATCAAACCTTTTCATAAAAATAAATAAAAGTTTTAATATCATTTTTCTTGAGTTTTTGCTTTTCTCTTAATTTTAAAAAAGTGAAATTGTTCGATAATTTATATTTATAAGAAATTATGATTGCTCCTTCTTTTGCTGTTATTAAAACATGTTTTAATGAACGCTGCATTGTAGGAAGAGAAAATATGTAAATAAAATCATATTTTTCTAAGTTTTGAATGAACAAATCCTCATTTTTGACTTTAATTTTTCGAAGTGCCTTCTTTTTAATCGTTTTATCCTTTTTAAGACGATTAACTTTATCTTTTGCTTCATTAATTAAATTAATATTCAATTCAATACCTACTGAATAAATGTTATAGTTTAATGCCGAATAAATGATTACGCTGCCATTCCCGGAGCCTAAATCTATGAACTTTTGCTTGCTATTAAGTTTTAATCCAAATTTTTCTTTTAAGGTTTTAAAAATTACTTCAAGATCGGTATACGGCGTTTCTAAAAAAGGTAAGTCTAGTTGAGACTGTATTACATAAGCATTTTTATGTTCCATAGTTTTCTTACAAATATGTCTGAATATTTTCATACATCTGCTACTATTAATGGTTAAAAGTTGGAAAATTATGAAAGTTTTTAAAAAAGTTAATATATTTTGTTTATTTTAAATTTTTTTATCATTAAATTGAAAGAAACATGACTCATATTCTAATAACCGGAGGTACGGGGTTCATTGGAATCCCGTTAGTGAAGAAATTACATGATTTGGGGCACGATTTAACTCTTTTAGTAAGAGAAACTAGCGATGTATCTCCTTTTAAGGAACTCCAAGATATTAAATATTCTATAGGAGATGTTAGAGACATTGAATCCATAAGAAATGCTACAAAGGATATAGATGTAATATATCATTTAGCTGCTTACACGGGCATATGGGCAAAAGATTCATCTATATATTATGATATCAATGTGAATGGAACATTAAACATGGCAAAAGTTGCAATGGAAAAAGATCTTAACTTGTATTATGTTAGTTCGTTTACAGCATTAGGACCTACCCCTCCTGAACCTGTTGATGAAACTTATGAAAATGATAAATTATACATGCATTATGAAAAATCAAAATTCCAAGCAAGAAAGGAAATTAAAAATTTAATTCAAAAAGGTCTCAAAACTGTAATTTTCTACCCTGGAATCGTATATGGTCCAGGAGATTTCAACATTTTTGGTCAAATGCTTTTTGACATAATGCGTGGAAAATTCATGGGTTGTCCTGGAAAAGGAGATTCAATAGCTTGTTTTACTTACGTGAAGGATTTAGTGAATGCAATGGTTAAGGCACTTAATAAGGAAGATATCTTAGGTGAAGATTTTATTATTGGAGGAGAAAATGTAAAATTTATAGATTATCTTAACATGATTGCAGAAATTTCAGAAACAAAAAAACCTCGCAAGGTACCAATGAGCTTAGCAAAAATTTATGCCTTATTTTGCGAATTAAAGTCAAAAATTACTAAAAAAATGCCATATATAACGAGATCTACTCTTAATGGTATGAAATACCATCGTGCTTACTCATCACAAAAAGCGATTGATTTATTGGGGTATGAATTTACTCCTTTAAGAAAAGGTTTGGAAGAAACTATAGCTTGGTATCAAAATTTTTTACAAGAGAAAGAAGAAAATTTAAAAAAGTAATAAAAGAGGAATTAAAATGAAATTAGATATTTTAAATAAGTATACGGGAGAAATTATTGATTCTGTTGAGGCAGATACTGCAGAATCTATTAGAGAAAAAATCAAAAAAGTGGTAAAATGGGAAAAAAAGTTATTAAATACCACTTTAGTTGAAAGAATAGAAGTTATCAAAGGCATCTCTAACGTGTTAATTGAAAAAAAGAAAGAGTTAAAGGATCTAATTGTAGCTGAGGGTGGTCTTCCCATTAAATATTCTGAATGGGAATTTTCAATGATCGAAAAAGGATATGAATATGTAGATTGGTTTAAAGAATTAATTCAAAATAGAGATATTAAAGATCTTCAGACTAATGAAAAATCTCTAATAATGTATCAACCAATGGGATTAACAATTGGAATATCACCTCGAAATACGCCAATGTCCTTGCCAATGTATTTCTGGGGTTCTAGCTTCTTAACGGGAAATCCTGCTTTGATAAAACCATCAACAGCATGTCCTTTAACAATGAAAACTTGTCTTGAATTAATTTATGAACATAACTTCCCATTTAGTGATGCATATGATTTAGTAATAAGTCCAGGCAATTATGCTGTTAAAGAATTTATCGCATCTCCTTTAGTTAAAAACATCGTTTGTGTAGCAGCATCTCACACGGCAAAACAAATTTTAATAGATTATGCAGAAATATTAAAAAATTCAGCTGAAAAATTTCTCGGAGTGAACATGATAAATCATAGTTTTAAAAATTTTGTGTTCGAGTGTGCTGGAAACGATGCTGGAATAGTAATGCCCGGTGTTAACTTGGAACAAGTTGCTAAGTGGAATGTTATTGCTTCTTACACTAATTCGGGTCAACAATGTTTTTCAATGAAACGAATCATCGTACATGAAGACATTTATGATGAATACGTGGAATTATTGATAAAAGAAATGGAAAAATTGAAAATGGGAGACCCAAGAGATATGAGTACTGATATTGGTCCTTTAGGTTCTAGGAGAATTCTTATGATGATGGAGGTAATGATTTCTGATGCTAAGAAATATAAAAATGTTAAAATATTAACGGGAGGAGAAAAAATTGATACTGGTAAGTCGTATGGATTATTTTACAAACCAACCTTAGTGGAAATTCCCCGTGAAGATATCATTGATTTTGATAAAGCCCCATTTCTATGGCGTGAAGAAGCATTTGGACCAGTAAGGAGTATAACAAGAGCTAAAGATATAGATGATGCTATTTTCTTGGCAAATCATAGTAAATATGGAATGAGAGCAGTTGTATATACTCCTCCAGAATATGTTCAAAAATTCCAAAATGAACTCAAAGCTGGTAGCCTTTATATTAATGTAGAACCAATGCAAGCTAA
>CAZIEC010000186.1:0-4614 GCA_964538145.1 uncultured archaeon | reverse complement strand
TAATTAAATGTATTATTTCTGAAATTAAAGTAAATTCCTCTGAAACATTATTGATCAAAAATGAGGGAGATCTTAAAGAAATTTTAAAATCTAAAAAGGTTGGATTTATTCTTGCTCTTGAAGGTGCAGGACCTATCGGGAAAAACCTATCGAATTTATTTAAACTTCGCAAATTAGGTTTAAGATCGTTAATGTTAACCCATAATGAAAAAAATCAATTTGCTGATGGATGCATGGTAAAAGAGCCTAAAGGGCTAACCAAATTAGGAAAAACTTTAATAGAAGAATTAAATAATTTAGGGATAATAATTGATGTATCCCATTTATCCGAGCCTTCATTCTGGGATCTTTTAAAAACATGCGAAAAACCAATCATCGCATCCCATTCTAATTCTAAAACTATATGTAATCATCCTAGAAACTTAACAGATGAACAAATCGAAGCAATTGCCAATACTGGTGGTGTTATAGGAATTAATTTTTTCTCAAAATTTTTACGTCAAGACTTCCATAAAAGCTCCATTAATGATGTTTTGAAGCATATTAATTATATGATTGATTTAGTTGGAATTGATCACGTGGGTTTGGGTCCTGATTTCTTAGATTATTGTATAGAAGATTTATTGAAGCTTAATC
This sequence comes from uncultured archaeon, assembly GCA_964538145.1. GTDB lineage: Archaea > Asgardarchaeota > Lokiarchaeia > Sigyniarchaeales > SOKP01 > SOKP01. The sequence continues at coordinate 3,978 of CAZIEC010000186.1, read as the reverse complement.
CTCAGTTAAGCGTATCTAATAAAAAACAATTTTTCCCCGAAGGTTTAGAAAATGTGGAAAGCATGCCAAGGCTCGTTATTTCATTAAAAGAATCTAATTTTTCGAATAGAGATATTGAAAAAATACTTGGATTGAATTTTATCAGAGTTTATGAAAAAATAATTAGAGAAAATTAAAAATATAATTCCAAGAAACTTATTGCTTTTTACCATAAAAATCTAATGCATTAGAAAATAATGATCTTGCTTTATTCTTCTCATTTTCTTTTTGTTCTTTAAATTTTACAGTTGATCTTGTATAAGTTTTAGGGTTTAACTCTAAGATAAAGGGTGATGGCCTCGAAGTTTCCCAACCCCCATATTTTTGAATAATTGAAGGTGAAATTAAATAAAGTTGGTCTTTAGCTCTTGTTAATGCTACATAAAAAACTCTTCTTTCCTCTTCTATTGATTCAAGATCGCCAATACTCTTTATTGAGGGAAATTGCTCTTCACAAAGCATTGGAATAAAGACAACACGCCATTCTAATCCTTTTGCTCGATGAATTGTTGATATTACAAGCGGTTTTTCCTCCTCTCCTTGCGAACCAACAATAACGCTTTTTGATTCTATATCTGATTTATTTAGGCTAAGATTTTCTAGGAATTGACGAATAGAATTAAAATTTTGGGCATAATTTACTAATTGTCGTATATCCATTACTCTATCTTGCCAATTTTCATATTTTGATTTAATGTAATCTTCTAAAAGTTCAAGGATCTTTAAAATTACTTCTGAAGGAGAGTCCATTGATGTTATTCCAATTAATTGCACGACATGTTTTCTGAGATTTTCTAAACCTTTTCTTGGAATTTTTAATCCCTTTAATTTCTCTCGTAAAGCTTCTTGATCTATTAAAAAATTAATAGGGTTTTCTGTTTCAGAAATGATTTTAAAAATTTTAGTTGCAGATTTCGATCCTATTCCAGGTATCATGTTAAAAATTCTGTTCCAAGAGATTTCATCGTAAGGATTTTCTATAATTCTAAGATGCGAGACCACATCTTTAATATGAGCACGCTCAAAAAAGGTGACTCCTGCGCGAACTTCGTATGGAATGTTTTTAGCTTGTAATTCTAATTCAATTTTAAAAGTATGATGTCCAGCCCGAACTAAAATTGCAATTTCATTCAATTCAAAACCATCATCTCTGAGTTTTAGTACTTGATTGGAGATAAATCTTGCTTGTTCTTCATCATCCGAGACCTCTACAAAAAAAGGTTTAACACCTCCAGATCTAGTAGGTCTCATTTTTTTCTTAAATTGTTTTTTATTATGCCTAATAGAATCATTTGCTAATTCCAATATATCAGGAACGCTTCTATAATTATATGTTATTGTATAACGCTTGCAATTCTCATATTTTTTTTCAAAATTCAGTATGTTTTCATAATTAGCTCCTCTAAAAGCATAAATGCTTTGGGCATCATCTCCAACAACGATCACGTTTCTTTCAGGATTTTGACTTGCTATTTTAAAAATGATCTCATCTTGAAGAAAATTTGTATCCTGATATTCATCTACTAAAATGTATTTAATCTTTTTAGCAATTGCTCTTGCAACGTTTCTTTCGTCAAGAAGCTTATTCCAAAATACTAAAAGGTCATCAAAATCGACTAATGAGTTTTCTTCTTTCTTTTTTGCGTATCGCTTAAAAATTTCTTTTAATTTTTTAATTAATTTTTCATTATCAAATTGAGGATATTTCCATTGAATTATTTCTTCAATAGATTTATTACAATTTATTGAAAATGATAAAATGTTCTTAGCGATTGCTGCTGATGGAAAGCGTTCATTAATTCCTTCCAGATTCGACTCTGAGATTGCCAGTTTCATTAATCCTTTTGCGTCAGTTTCATCCATTATTGTATAATTTGGTTTTAATCCTAAAGTTTTAGCATAAATTCGGAGAAACCTATTTGCCAAGGCGTGAAATGTTCCCGCCCAAATACCTTTGGGCTTTTTACCTAATAATCTTTCCACTCGCTTTATCATTTCATTTGCAGCTTTATTAGTGAAAGTGACGAGCATTATTTCATTTGGTTTAATGCCAGATAACAATAATTTTGCTACTGAGTAAACTATAGTTCTTGTTTTCCCTGAGCCCGCTCCAGCAATAATTAACATTGGTCCTCCTAAATTATTGATGATCTCGAGTTGTTCTTCATTAAGATTATTTTCAAAATCTACTTCATTATAAACTTCTTCAGCTATTTCAACATCTTTTAAAAATAGTTCATTGAGAGTTTCATCATAGAATTCAAACACGAACTTTTCTTGTATTTTACTTTTTTCTGAAGACATCTTTTCATGATAATATAATCTTATAAACTATATATAATAGATGAGTATAACGAAAAAGAGAAGTATTGAAAAAATAATTTAGAATTAATAAAAATTTTTAAAATAGAAATCATGTAATCTATAAATGAAGAAAAATTTAGAAAGAAATTCATATTTTTAATTTTTCTTAAAGTTTCGTCCAATTTTCCAAGCTTTGCCTAATTTTTCTCCAACACTCCTATAACTATGTTCTCCCATTGTATAAATTAAGGGGTTTATTTTAGAAATATCTGGAGCATCTTTTGTGAGATATTTTTCTTCAGAGTAAGCATTAATAACTTCTCCAATGAATAATGTATGTCCAATATTTAATTTTATAGCTTTATATACCTTACATTCAAGATTTAAAGGTGATTCTTTTATCATTGGGGCATTTTTTAACTCACCATAAAAAACTTCAAATACATTGGATTTATCCACTTCTTTTCCAGAATATATACCACAGTAATCTAACTGAACAATAATGTCTTTAGAAGAGATATTTATGCTAAATTCTCCGTGTTTTTCAATACCCTTGTTTGTATGATGAGAATCATGAGCTGAGATTGAAATTAATGGTGGTTTCATTTCAACAATAGACGCCCACGCAACCGTCATAAAATTTGGTTTTCCATCAACCATCGCACCAACAATAACAACGGGCAATGGGTACATGTAAACACCAGTTCTAATCTTTTTTTTATCCATTATTCATCCTCCTATTTTTTTAATCAAAAAAGTATTCTCTTTTCTTTTAACTTTTATTGTATTTTAAATCTATATTCGATATTCTTTAATTTTAAATTTGAGGAGAATTAATTTTTAATTTTAAAAATTCTTTAAATTCAAACAAAAGGTTAAAAGATTTCACCGTGTAGTAAGTTTTAGCCATTATTTTTAATTCTAGATTAATAACAAATTATTTTTGTATTACTTGGATTCTTATCTTAAGGATGTTATAAAGAAAATGATTTATTTGAAAATGAAAAAGAAGGATGATTTATTCATAGAATTCTTATTGAAATGGTTTAAAACAAATAAAAGAAAGTTCTCTTGGCGAATACTAAATTTAACACCCTTTCAAGTGCTCATAGCAGAGCTATTGTTGCAAAAAACAAACGCGAATCAAGTAGAAAAAATTTTTCCAGAATTTATCAAGAAATTTCCAGATCCTTCAAAAATCGTAAAAACAGATGAAAGCCAATTAGCTGAAACATTACGACCATTAGGATTATTCTTGAGGAGATCTCGAGATCTGAAGAAAACTGCTAAATTAATTATCGATAATAATAATGAAGTTCCAGAGACAAAAAAAGAATTAATGAATTTACCGGGAGTAGGAGAATATATTGCCAATGCGGTATTATGTTTTGCATTCAATAAACCAGTTCCTATTATAGACGCAAATGTAGGAAGAATAATGAAAAGAGTATATAGTTTTCCTGTTAAAAATGCTCCATCAAGAGATAAGAACTTGGAAAAATTCATGCAAGATTTAATCCCTAAATCAAATTTTAAAGAATTTAATTTAGCTCTACTAGATCTTGCAGCTTTAATTTGCTTGCCTAAAAATCCTAAATGTTTGGAATGCCCTGTATCAAAAATCTGTGATTTTTT
>CAZIEC010000185.1:0-4735 GCA_964538145.1 uncultured archaeon | reverse complement strand
TTATCTAAAGAATTCATTAAAGATGTAAAACAATATTTTGAAGAAACTTTCATGGAAAGGGAGTTTAATGCTGTAGGAGTTCCTCAGTTAAGAATAGTGCCTATTGAGCAAAGCATTTCACCAGATTTATCAGTATCTACATATGATAACATAAGAGATATTGTTAAATATTCAAGAGGACCATTTGCTATAGCAGAATGTATCTGTAGAAAAACAAAAGATATATTAGGAGAGCCGTGTAAAAAAACCGATCTTAGAGAACTATGCATTACTCTCGGACATGGAGCAATTACATATTTAGAAAAAGGACTTGGAAGAGAAGTTTCAAGAGAAGAGATTCTAGACATATTAGATAAAGCAGAAGATATAGGGTTGGTATTGCAACCAGGAAATGCACAAAGACCTTTAAGCATTTGTTGTTGCTGTGGATGTTGTTGTGAAGTACTCCTTAATGAAAAGAAATTATCCGAACCCGCAAGATTCTTTGCCACTAATTTTCATGCTTTTATAGACGATGACTTATGTTCAGGATGTGGAACATGTGAAGAAAGATGTAACATGGATGCTGTAAAGGTTGATGATGGAATTGCTAAAGTCCTTATTGAAAGATGTATTGGCTGTGGAGTTTGTGTTCCAACTTGTCCCGTTGAAGCGATTAAATTAGAAAAAAATGAAAAAGAGCTGGTTCCTCCTAAAAGTTATAGTGATACATATTTAACAATAATGAAGAAAAAAGCAGAATTAGCCAGAAAGAAAAAAGAAATTTAAAGATAAAATAAATTATTTTTTATTAATGACATTTTAAAATTTTTATTTGTTTCATGCGTATTCAAAGGAGTTAGTTTAGAATGGAAGATTCAGCTTCTAGTATTTCGAAATGGTTTGGTTTATTACCTCCAAGAAAATTTTGTGATGATAAATGTTATTTCATCCCAGGGATGGCTAATTCAACTGTTTTTGAAACTAACAAGGGATTAGTAATTTTTGATTTACCTACGAAGCAAAATGCGATGAAAACATTTCAAGCTATAAGAAAATTTACGACTAAACCGGTAAAATATTTGATTTATTCTCATGGTCATTTTGATCATGCATATGGCAGTGAACCGTTCATTAAAGAGATTAAGGAAAAAAAATGGGAAATACCAGAAATTATTGCTCACGAGAATTGCATTAGAAGATTTGAAAAATACAAGCTTTTAGATAAATATCATGAATGGATCAACCGTCAACAATTTGCTTCTGTGATAAGAGATACAACTAACCAAACCGTAGACCCTAATAAAGCTCTATATCCAACAATAATATTAAGAGGAAATGAAAGTAATTATTTCTTTACATTAGATGGCTTAGAATTTGAATTATATCATGATAAAGGAGAGACTGATGATTCAATCTGGTTATGGGTCCCTGAAAAAGAAATCATATGCTCTGGAGATCTCATTTTATCCTCGTTTCCAAACATAGGAAATCCTTATAAAGTACAAAGATATCCAAAAGATTGGGCAATTGCTTTAGATAAAATGCTTGAAAAGGGGGCAAAATATCTTGCTCCGGGTCATGGTCAATTAATAGAAGGAAAAGAAAATGTAGAAGATGCTTTATCCATTACAGCAGAAGCCTTAAATTTTGTTCACGATGAGATTGTAAAAAGATTAAATGAAGGAAAGTGGTTTGAAGATATTTATCATGAAATGCTGGAAATTTTTCCAGAAAAATTTAGAAAGCACCCAATGCTAAAACCCATCTATGGATGCTATAGATTCGCAATTCATGCCACTTATAGGCTATATCATGGTTGGTATGATAGCGGAAATCCAACAGATTTATTCCCAGCAAGAAAAAAGGATGTTGCAAGAGAGTTTCTAATAATTGCCAATGAAAGCAAGTATTTGTCGAGAGCAAGGTTATTATTTGAAGAAGGAAAATTACAGTTAGCTTTACATGTATTAGATATACTCATTTTAGGTGAGGAAGAAGTTTCTAGAGAAACTTTAATTGAAGCACTCCAACTAAAATTTAAAATATTAAAGAAAAAAGTAAAACAAGAACCATCTTTTATCGCTAAAAACATAATAAATAATGCTGCTAATCAAATAAAAGATAAATTAAAAATTATAAAAAAATAAATTATTTTCATTTCTATGGTTTTATTACATCAGATTTACTAAGAGCTGTAATTACTTTATCTTTTGGTTCAGGAACGAAATATACAACCAGTATAATGCCAATATATGCAATTAGGCTTAAAAGCATTCCAATTCCTAATGAATGAAGCGATGTAAAAGGATGAGCTAAGCGTTCTGCTTGCGTTAAATATGGATTTAAGCTATCTGAGATCAATCCAACTAAAAATCCTCCAAAACTGGCACCTCTAGCCACTGAGAATATGATAGAATTGGCTGAAGCTCTCACATCCGTATCGTAAAGTTCGCTACTCCAGACTCCAAAGATTCCATGGAGCCCAAAGCCTAATGTAATGAATATTGTAGAAGTTTGAATTAAAATGTTATTGAAAAATATTAAGATACAGAATGCAAAAATTAAACCTCCGAATATGCCGACAAGATTATCAACAAAAAAAGCTTTTTTTCTTCCAATGTAATCGCTCAAGAAACCGAAAAAGAATAATCCAAGCGCAGCAATAAGCATGATGATGAGCATGTAACTACGGGCAGCATTCTCATAGTTAGCATTACCAAGAAAGAGATAAAAGTATTCAAAAAAGACCGGAGCAAAATCCACCATTGCATGATAAGCCATTTCTGCCAACCAAAATAGTAGGATCAGCAAGATAGTTAACTTTAACCATTTTTTACCAAAGATTTCTCTTACTCGAATTTTTTGTTTAATACCACGATCTTTTCTAACTTGATCAAGCTCCGACCAAATTGCAGATTCTGGTAAAGCAAACCAAAATAAAACCAAGAAAGGAATTGGAAACAATGCGGTTACAAAACACCATTGCCAACCATATTTGCTTACTAGCATTGTTACTATAATAGCTGAAATATATCCCAAAACAAAAGTTGAGTGCACTAAACCTCCAGCAGCCCCTCTTCGCTTTGGAGAAAAGTGTTCAGAAATTAAAGAGAATGAGAGACCCCAGCTAACACCCAATCCAGAAATTAATCTTAAAGTTCCGAATAACCAGAATGCATTTTGAGGTACTAAAGCTGTCAATGAAGAAAAAATAGCGTCCCATGCTATTGACAAGATTAATGCTTTCTTTCTTCCAAATCTATCGCCAAGCTCTCCGAATAAAATTGCCCCGGGAACCGTGAATACAAATTGAAGAGAAATAATCAAGCCTAACGCAGCATCATTAACCCCAAAATAATCTTTTAGTGTATTACCTAAAAGACTTATCATTACTAACGAATATCCGTCGTGCATCCAGGCTATCATAGCGGCTAAAATTATTACAAAAGTTGTAAATTTTGAAGTATCTTCTATTCTTGACATAATTATAAATCCTAATTTCAAATTTTTTTTAATCTAATTATATATTTATGCTAAAATTCTTTAAATAATTTTATTAGTAAAAATTAAAATTTTGAAGTTTACCAGATTTATAAAAAATTAAAATAGATTTGTTACAAAATCAAGATTTTCATGTTCCCGCTAATCTCTTTGGCCATCTAGTTTGAGCCCTAAGATTTTCGTGTAATAACTTATTTAGCATTTTAAGTTTAATATCTTTAGCATTTGAATCATACCATAAGTTATTTAATTCGTCCGGATCATTCTTCCTATCAAATAAATCCCCATGATCTTCCAGACCTTCGTAAATAGATAATTTATAATCTTCTGTAATCAAATGCTTTAGCCTCACGAATAATTTGCCGACTTCTTCGTCATTTTCAATAAGGCAACAGTTTCTTATTTTTAAATCGGGGTTTTCTAAAACTGGTGTCATGTCATACCCTTGCATGTCGGGCGGGTGATATCTTTCTTTGATACCTAGTAAACTTAAAATTGTTTTAGGAATGTCTATTGAACTAATTAAGGAATTTGAGATGGCTGGTTTGGTCAAATCAGGGACTCTAAACATTAAAGGAATTTGGAAAACTCCATTAAAAGGTGATGGTCCCTTAAATAAAAGACCATGTTCTCCCATTAGATCTCCATGATCGCTTGTATAAATCACTATTGTATTTTTATCATATCCTAATTTATTTAATGCTGCTAAAATCTCGCCTATAGCATCATCTATTAAAGCAATTGTACCATACGTCCATGCTATAAACTGCCTTGCTTCTTCTTCATTTGTTTCTCTTAACATTGCTCCAGGAAATACATTAATATAAGGTGCTAAAAATTTATGTTTACGTAGGTTTTCAATATCATGAAAACTTCGTGGTAATTCTATATCTTCTGGTTTATACATGTCTTTATACTTACCAGGGGGATAAACTGGTTGATGAGGATCTGGGAATGAGCAGTGAACATAAAATGGTTTGTTCCCATATTCTCCATTAGCATGGCGTTCTAAAAAAGCTATAGTTCTCTCTTTTACATAAGTAGTGGAATAAAGTTCTACAGGTAAATCATGTTCGCAAAAAACTGAGAAAAAATTATCTATCACTTTCCACCTTTCTCTCATTGTTTTTGCTAAATGTGGGGCTCTTTCTTCTAACCAATACATATAATGTCCTGTAAGACAAGGCCCATGACCGATAACTGTTTCAACTTCTTGATATCCATAATATGGAATTGGAAAATTTTCTCTGAC
>CAZIEC010000184.1:1550-4746 GCA_964538145.1 uncultured archaeon | reverse complement strand
TTAAGGAAAAGTTGAATGGCTTGATCTGAATAATGTTTAGAATTTAATAATCCACTTTGTCCTCCTGAAATTACTGACTTAGAATTACTGAAATTAGAAAAATCTACAATTAATCTATGGGCAGCACCTCCTCTTGAGTATCCAATTCCATTGCTTATATCTGCTCCTGCTGGATTTAAAGTATATCCTTCTCCACTTCCATCGAATGGGCCCAGACCTAAAACAGAAAGACCTGATATACTAGGAAAGAAAATTTTATGAATATCGCCCCAACGCCATTTAGTGGGGTCTAATGTGCCATAAAAATCTCCTAACCATTGAATGGTGCGATTTAATGCCTTTAACATGATATAATCTCGGTCTTCTACAGTTGAAATAGTACTAACATTATCAAACCAGTGAGAATTAGGATTTGTTTTCATTAAATGTTCCAATATACTCCATTTTGGGAATCTAAATGGAAAGTTTGGCATATATGTTGTAAATTCATCTTGAAATGTATAATCTCTAAAAAAGTCTCTCCATTTACGATATATTGTAGGTCCAGCTAAATCTTTATTCATTACGTAATCCCAATTTTTTAAAATCGTTATAACATTTGAAATCTCTTGAGGGGGGTTAATTCCATAATGATTCTCAACGACATCGATTAAAGTAGGAATGAAAGCTGCTGCCATAGTAGAATTTATATCTGAATGAAATCGTTCCATGTCATCAACCCCAACAGTTCCATCTTCACTACTATTTAGTAAATGATTTATTCTTCGAGCTCTGTATCCTTCAGCATAATCATTCTGTAAAAAATATTTTTTATATTTAGGTCCTACGGCAATCTGATTGGCAGATGCTAAATAATGTTGTGTTGGATTAAGAGATCTTGGTAAATCATCAAATGGAACATACCCTATCCATTCTCCTTCTCCATTTGAACCATTATAAGGCAAAGAACCATTTCCATAATATCCAGGTGGTATCCTTGAATCATCTCGAATGGGCACCTTGCCTGTAGGTTGGATTCCAATGTTTCCATTAATATCAGCAAAAACGATATTCACAGGGGGTAAATCATGATATCTTGTTGCATTAATGAATTCTGAAATATTTTTAGCATGAATCATCTTATAAACTGCTAACCATTCATAAGTTATTTGATTAGGAACCCATTTAGCAGTTAAAATTATATTAGAATCATTAAGGGGGCCTACTCTTAAATTCGTGCTGATAAAATCATTCAAAACTGGACCATGGACTGTATATCTTACATCGTACTTGACAACTCCTTCTCCTTTTACTTTAATTTCATAGCTTACTTTAGTAAATTCTTTTATCGAATTATTATAGATGTAATGATCATCATCAATTGTCTTAAAATAATACCAATCCATTTGATCTGCGGGAAAAATCGTATCACCCCACGCAATATAATGATTGAAGCCTACTATTGGCCAAGTTAAACCAGGTACGGTATATCCGTAGAAGTTTAATCCAGTATCAGTGGATACAACATGAGTTTCATAGAGATATGGCGGCAAAATCCAACCCCAGTGTTGATCATTGCACAAGATTGGTTTTCCTGTATCACTTTTTACACCATCAACAACCCAATTATTTGAACCTCTGGATTCTTGTGTTTCTATCAAGTATTTTTGAGATTTAAGCTTCTCGATATTATTTAAAAAGCTTGAGATAATTTTTAAAAGATTGTTAGAAGATTTAGAATCACCATCATTCGATGAGCTAGAACTCATTGGAAAAGCACCATAATTATTGCAAACGGGAATTTGGTAAAAAGGATTTTTTGGAAATAATTCATTAAACCAACTGGAATTTACGTTTTTAAGAGATTCGTATATTATAAATCGATATAAATCATTATATTGCCAAGTATAGTAAAATGATAAGAATTTAAGAATAGACATCAAATCTAAAATATCAAATTTTTCCGGTTCGGCATTTAATAAATGATATTCAAGTGGTTTCGAATTTTTATGAGTGTCGATATAATAATTAATTCCATTAATGTAACTTTCAATAGTAGGTAAAAAATTTATTTCTCTTGCTTCCTCCATTTCTAAAGCCTTCTGTAATGTAATATTACCCCAATATTCCATTCCAGCAGTAAGATATAATTTATCTTCACTTAAAGCAGACTTTCCAAGGATTTCTGAAAGTCTCCCTCTCGAGATTCTTCTGAGCATGTCCATTTGAAAAAGTCTATCTTGAGCATGACAATAACCTAAAGCAAAAAAAACATCTGATTCTTTAGAACCAAAAATGTGTGGTACACCCCATTCATCCCAGATTATAGTAACCTCATCAGATAAACTTGGTACTAATAGGAGTTCACGTTCATTTTTATCTCCAGGAATCTTCCATATTCCATTTCCCGGAAATAGAATTCCACCTAAAGAAGGGAGCCCTAGAATGGGAAATGATAACGCTATCATTAGGACAGCTGTAAAAAATAAGATTATTAATAATTTTATAATAGTTTTATCGCGATAGGATCTCATTTTTTTGATTAATTTTTTTTTAATTTATATTAATAAATATTTTATTCTTTTCTTTATAAAAAGATTTAATCAATAAATTCTTACAAAAATAGTATTATTTAAATATTCAATTCATATAAGTGATTTTGTTTTAATTAAAAAATTACGTGAGAATTTGATAACAATCTAAAAATCTTTTAAATAATTAACTTCATAAAAATATATCTTTTTTTATAACAACATGTTTAAAAGAATCGGATTCTATTTCTTTTTTATGACAACATTATCACCAATTAAATTAACTTGTTCTATATGTAAGAATGAATTTGATTCATCCTCAGTCATGAGTTTTGGTTTTGGTTCCAAACGAACCGATTTTAGACCAAATTACTGGGGATTTAATCCTGTTAATTATTTTTATCACATTTGTCCTCATTGCGGTTTCTGTGCTGTAAAAGAGATTTTTGAAAATGAAATTGAGAATGAAAAATGTATCAAAGAAATCAAAGAATTAGGTTCACTTAATGAATTACAATCTAAAGTTTTGTCTAATAAATTGGAAAGAGCTGTCCAATGTGCTTATATTTTAAATAAACATGAAGTTTTAAATTATAATGATTATGATTTTGGAAACATGTGGATCTTGGCTTATTGGTGGAGTAAATCTAAAGAAGAAGAAATAAGATATGGAAATAACGTGATTA
>CAZIEC010000184.1:0-1450 GCA_964538145.1 uncultured archaeon | reverse complement strand
TTTTTAATCTCGAATAATTAATATTCACAGAAATTCAGAAACTGAAAAATAAAAATGAAATTAACAGAAGACCAGATAAGAAGATATTCACGCCAAATTGTGTTGAAAGAAATAGGTGGAATTGGACAAGAAAAGTTGCTTAAAGCGCGGGTATCACTGATAGGTCTTGGCGCATTAGGTTCTCCTGCAGCATATTATCTAGCGGCAGCTGGGATTGGACATCTAACCATAATAGATTCTGATGTTGTTGAGTTCTCAAACATTCACAGGCAGATTTTACATTATACGGAGGATGTAAATAGAAAAAAAACGGATAGTGCTATTGAAAAATTAAATAAGATTAATCCAGATTGTAATGTAGAAGTCATCAGTAAGAGAATTACTTCTAAAAATTCAAAAGAAATCTTAAAAGGATCTGATTTTGTAATTGAAGGTTCCGATAATCTACCAACTAAAATGCTAATCAATGACACGTGTGTTTTCTTGAATATTCCTTTTACAATCGCTGGTGTACTTAGATTTCATGGGCAAATAATGACAGTTGTCCCAGAAAAAAAAACTGCTTGTTATAGATGTATCTTTGGTGATCTTCCCGTCACTAGAAATATGGGGTTATCATGCTCTCAAGCAGGTGTGATTGGCATGATACCCGGAGTTTTGGGTTGTTTAGAAGCTAATGAAGCAATAAAATGCATCTTAGAAATTGGAGAGCTCCTAACTAATAAAATATTATTTGTAGATCTTTTAATAAATCATTTTAATTTTATCGAAGTATATAGAGATGAAAATTGCATGGCATGTGGTCCTGCTGCTGAAGATTTATTAAGTAAATTAAAATATGATGAGAGTGATGTGTGTTATGACTGAAGATGAAAACAAACCCCAGTCAAATGTTAAACAGATTGATATTCGTGGGCGAGTATGTCCCATGACTTTTGTTTATACAAAATTAGCACTGGAAGAAATGCAATCAGGCTCAATTTTGGAAGTATTATTGGATTATCGCCCAGCTCTCAAGAATATTCCTGATAGTTGTAAAAGGCAAGGACTAGCAGAATTAATTGAAATAGAAGAATTAGATTCAGATGAAGATGAATGGATAATGAGACTAAGAAAAATTTAGGAGTTTCCAATAGTAACCCAACTAAGAAAAGGAGAATCATGGGGTTAGGATTGATATCTGGTGGATTAGATAGTTTAATTGCTACCCTATTAATGAAATTGCAAAACATTGAAGTTATTGGACTGAATTTTAAATCTCCTTTTTGTACTTGCGATAAAGCTTATAAAAATGCAGAATGTGGGTTAAATCTTTTTTATGAAAAATTAGGTATAAAAGTTTATTATCTTCCTAAAGGCGATGAGTATTTAGAGATTATAAAAAATCCTAAATTCGGTTATGGAAAGAATCTAAATCCGTGTATTGATTGTCGAATATTCATTTTGAAAA
>CAZIEC010000183.1:0-4769 GCA_964538145.1 uncultured archaeon | reverse complement strand
CAACACCAGAACCAGAAGTATATGGTTATGTTCCAAAAAAGAAAAAGGAAGATGAGGAGGAAGAACCTCATTTAATGAAACCATCAGATTTATTCAAATAGTTAATGGATATCTTCTAAATCCAACAATCTTTAAAATTATGTAAATATTAATAACGAAGATCTTGTTTATCTTAAATATTATTTTCTAACAATTAGTTTAATTCATATAATTGAATTAATTTCTTAATTAAACATGTTTTTTGTCTTAAATAATTAAAAGATTATTTCATTTAAATAATTCCATGAAATTCCTTAAGCGATTTTTAGCATCCTCTATGTTTTCACCTATTCTACTGAAATTAATGGTTATTGCTGGAATCCCTAATTCTTTTTTTGATTTTTCTATTATAGAATCATAGATGTTAGATAACGAGGAGCAGCCAAAAACGCGATTAAAAATTATCCCATCTATATTAAATTCTCTTGCCGCTTTTAGACAAGAATCAGTTAAATTTTTATCATCACAACCTATCCCTTTCCTTGATGAATTTAATAAAAATCTGGCATATTCTTCAATTGGATCTATCTTATTTGAGACAGGAATTTCTTCTAATAGCCCAAAAACATCCCAATCTGCATAAAGGGTTCGCCCGCCCAACTCGTAAATAATCTCATGGCATTTTGGTTCAAAACCAGCAAATACTGGGAATAATAAAAGTCTTGGCATGTCAGAAACATCCATTCCAATTCCTTTATTAATTCGTTCTTTCATTTCTTTAACTAACTGGCTAATGTTCTCTAAATACCTTTGAGCATTAGAATTATAGTCTTGAAAAGATAAAGTTAATAATGCTAAGATTTCTGCAAAAGTAGCGGGATTGCATGGATAAAAATCTGAAATGCTTATTTCATGTAGTACTTTCTTATAATATCTTTTTACTTGATTGCCAATTCGAAATTGTTTTCTTAAGCTTTCATCTGTTACTATATTTCCAGTCAATTCTTCCAATTGTTCTATTGCTTTATTAATATTTTCTACCATTTGCTCTAAAGCTAACTTTTCATTGTTGGGAGAACTACTTGAGGGTAAGTTTACCCAAATCTGATTTGGAACTAAATCTTTTAAAGATTCGGAATACTTGTTCCATTCTCCACATCTCATGGCAAAATTTAAATTAGCATCTAATTCTGTCTTTATGGATTCGTGCATTCCATATAATGTTTTAACACCAAAACATAGATTTTCAGGAATTCCACTCTTAACACCAAGATCATGAACTTCATTATATTTTTCATTTATTGATTCAATTACGTCTTCTAAAATCTTATCAACTAATTTTAATATATCAAATTGCCTTACAAGATCTAAAACTTTTGAAGTTAAATTCCAACCTAATACTGTTTTTGCGGAATTTAATGCTAATAAAATCTTATTAATCTTAAAACTCTCTAATCTAATAGGAAATACTGGAATGGCTCCTACGGCAAAAACTAAATCAGGAAAACCTAATGCAACAGAAATTACTTTCCTGCGCTCCCTACCTCTTTTTCTTTTGACATATTCTTTTCCCGTGAGAAAATTATAAGACATTTTTAAAACTGATGTAAAATTCACAACATCGTCGGCATATATGCTCATCCTTAAAGCAACTCAGAAAAAATTAGTAAAGTTCAATAATTTTCTGTTAACAATTTATTTGTAATCAATTAAAGAAAATAAAATTTTTCATATGTAATCAACATATTTTCATGATATTATACATGTAAAATAGAATCACTAATTTCCTAATCTTATTAATATTTCAAAGAATTTTTAAATATTGAATATATTATTAAGAGAAAGCATCTTACATTTATAATTAAAAATATTTATAAAAAAATAGGGGATTATCATGGCAATTAGTATATCAATGGAAGATCACTTGCAAGGTAGTTTCTCTCTAATATTTGTAATTGTTGCAATATTAATTGGAATAAGATTAATTTTAAGATATTTTCAATATAAGGAAAAAGCTTTTCTTTATGCGGGACTTACTTGGATAGGCATGGTTTCTCCATGGTTCAATACTGCTTTTAATTATCTTTATGTATTAATAAGCGGAAATTCCATGGGAGATCAATTTTATGTCTTTCTTGCATATGTTTGGTTGCCATTTGCAATACTCGCGTGGATTTTAGTATTATCAACTTTGATTTTCAAGGAAAAAAAGAAACTGTTACTTGGGCTGGGTTGGGTAAATATTATTGTATATGAAATCTTATTTTTCATATTCATATTTACTGATTATACTATTATTGCCGAAAGAACTGCGCCTTTTAATGATGATTTATCTTTAGCTTATTCCATTTATGTTCTTTTGGTCTTAATCTTTGTTCTAGTCACTGGTGTAAAATTTGGGAGGGAATCATTAAAATCCACTAACCGAGAGATAAGACTGAAGGGGCTTTTTATCATCATCGCTTTTGTATCATTTACCATTGGCGCCTTCTTAGATTCTGGTTTGATTATTTTATCTCCAATCATACGAGTGTTTGTGCGAATTCTTTTAATCTCGAGCAGTTTTGAGTTTTACTTTGGATTCTTTTTACCAAATATTATAAAGAAATTTTTCCTAAGACAAGATTAATTCGAATTCTCTAAATTAATAATTCTTTCTTTTTTTTTCCTTTATTTTTAAAAAATTATTTCTTGATTTTTATAAAATTTTTACTTTTTAAAAAAATGCAATCATTAAAAATCATAATTGATATTTTAAAATAATAAATGTCTAGTGCTGAATCATATTTAAACAATCAGAAGATTTAAATATTCTCCTTTATATTATAAAAACAGAATTTTTTCAATCATCTCTTAATTTTAGGGTTATTTAGAAAAAGAATATTTTCTAAGAAGATTAAGAAATTTAAAATTATATTGCATTTGATAAAATACTACGGATAATTCCGTAGATTCTCTATATATATTTCCCTAAATTTCTGAAAAAATTCATAAGACTTCCATTTAGGTTAATTAAGGCAAGGAGGTGATAATTCAATGAAGTTCAATGGAGAAACGAATGATATTCCTGAAAACGAAAAAATTCTTTTAGCTTGCATCGGTCAATGCGTACATGTTGCAGGTACTTATAATTTCATGCAAATTGCGCAAGAATTGGGATTTAATTGCAAGTTTTTAGGCCCAGCAACCCCAATCTCTACAGTGATTTCTGAAATTGAAAAAGAAAAGCCTTTCATAGTAGGATTAAGTTATAGACTTACTCCTGAAACAGTAATACCATTATTGGATGAGTTCTTTGAAGAATATGATAAATTATCTTATAAACCAAAGAAAATCTTTTTCGCAGGTACTCCTGATGTTGTTAAGATTGCTAAGAAATATAGCCGTATCGATGAGTTTTTTGTAGGAGGGGAATCTAATTTTGATATAATTACAATATTGCGTGGTGAGAAGGATAATAAAGGAAACTTGCAAGATTTACCAATGGATTTAATTTCTAGAATCGAATGGAAAAAACCATATCCGATAATTCGAGCCCATTTTGGTTTACCTAATTTAACTGATACAATCGAGGGTATAAAAAAAATAGCAGAATCCAAAGTATTAGATGTTATATCAATTGCACCAGATCAAAATACACAAGCAAATTATTTTCATCCAGAAGATCAGAATCCTAAATTAGCCGGAGCGGGAGGAGTTCCATTAAGAACAAGAGAAGATTTCATTAAGTTACACGAAGCAAGGCTCAGAGGAAATTATCCATTATTAAGGATTTATGCGGGAACTAGGGATTTTATAGAACTAGGAAAGTTATTTAAAGAAACAATAAATAATGCCTGGGCAGCAATCCCCATTTTTTGGTTCAACCAAATGGATGGTAGGGGCCCTTTATCACTTGAAGAATCAATAAAACAGCACTTAGAGGCAATTAAGTGGCACGGCGAAAATAACATTCCAGTTGAAATTAATGATCCACATCATTGGGGCTTAAGAGATGCTCCAGATGCAATTGTAGTTGCTGATATGTATTTATGTGGAATAATTGCGAAAAAATTAGGCGTAAAGCATTTTGTTGCTCAATACATGTTCAATACACCTCCATCAAGTTCACTTGATATGGATCTGGCAAAAATACTCGCAATGGATGAGCTCTTGCAAACTCTAGAAGATGACAATTTTAAAGTCATTAGACAGGTAAGGACGGGACTTGCTTCTTTCCCATTAGATTTAAACAGAGCAAAAGGACATTTAGCTAGTACATTATTCGTTCAATTAATGATAAAGCCAGATATAATCCATATAGTTACCCATTGTGAAGCTGATCATGCTGCTAAACCTGAAGACATCATAGAAAGTTGTAAAATTGTAGAACAAGTGGTAAAGAATGTTTACTCTAGTTCAATAAATATTGATAGCCAAAAAATCCAAGAAAGAAAAGAAGAATTGATTAAACAAGCAAAATGGATTATCAATTTGATACCATATCTAGCAAGAGATCCTAATGAAGCTAAAGATCCATACATAAACTACAAGGTATTGGCAAGATTGGTCCATTTAGGGATCTTTGACGCCCCACAATTGAAGAATAATAAATTTGCCTTAGGAAAAATTAAAACACGAATAATTGATGGAGCATGTTATTCATGGGACAACATTGCCATGCAAAAACTTGATGAAATTGAGCGAATCGTAAAAATCTGTAATGAATCGGGAATTAACTTCATGGAAACTTCTCAATTAAAAGTAAGGGAAAAGATTAATTCAGAGGTGGTAGAAAAATGAAATTCTGT
>CAZIEC010000182.1:1187-4837 GCA_964538145.1 uncultured archaeon | reverse complement strand
GGGGCTTTATTCCTCAAAACAGCTTGCATTTTTTGATATTCTCTACCTTGAAAATCGTGGATTAAGGCTTCTTTAATTTGAGATATTGTATATTTCTTTTCATCGAAAACGAATTTTTTAATGGCTAATAACGAATCTACCGTTGTAGCAAATGCTACTCCTTCTATTGTTACAAATCTCCATTCTGGTCCACCTTGTCTGATATCCAACGCTTTTTCAATGCAACCGCGAACAAGTAGGGATACATATGGAGTTGGCATGAACTCTGCCCTAAGCTCTTCAGTTAAATTATAAACATCAACGGTATATTTTATGATAAATTCTATTTGTTTTTTCCACGCTTCAAAAAACTCTTCCCACGTCTTGAAATTTTCTGGATCTCCAGTTTTTGGCCCAATCTGCTCTCCACGCTTGGTAGCTACCTCATTACCAGGCATGTTCTTGCCATTCCATAGAGTTAGTTCTATGCTCTTAGCCAAATTTGGATTGCAATTTACCGTGCCAGAACGATCATTTCCTTGCATTGTATTTTCCAAGCAACCAACACAAGCATAATTCCACACTTGATCTGGAGGAATTCCTTCCCTAATGAGCCCAGCCATGCTTCTCTCATCAAAATTTATTAAAAATGGAGAGCCTTGAGATCTAGCGATCATTTCTATTAACTTATCTAATAATCTGTCAGGTGAATTCCTGTGAAGCCTTACATTTGGTTTTGGTTCTAATATTGGACTCCACTCATCAATTACTTCTAAAATGGTATAAGTTAGTTCATTCGTTAAATCCTCGCCATTTGGACCGCATCCGCTTAATGTCATTAATTGACCAAAAGCGCTCGTGATTCCTTGTTTCCCGATGATTATTTGAGCGTCGTAGGCAGTATTACAGTGAAACCAAAATGAGCCTAAGATATCTTTAGCAAACTCTTTTGTAATATTTTGTTCTTCAATAACATCCTTTTTGTAAAGATCCCATAAATATTGATCAAATCTTCCAAATGAAACACCAGGTCCGGGATAGGATTCTTCAGCCATTATTAACATGTGTGTTAACCATACTGCTTGAACACCCTGCCAGAAAGTTTCTGCGGGCTCCCAAGGTACTCTTTCAAGATTTTTAGCCATTTGTTCTAATTCTTCTATTCTTTCTTGAGTTTTGGCATGTTGTTTTAATCTTCTACATTCTTCTGCGTACTTTTTAGCCAATTTTCGAGGTATTTCAGCAGCACGCATCATGGCCCTTAGTTCTTGTCCTTTTGGGCCTTTTTTCTCTTTCTCGGAAAGTTCTTCATATCTTTTTTTGGCTTTCTCATAAATGAATTTAAAACCTTTTTTAACGACGGTTTCGTGGTCTGGAATTAAATGTCCTCCAGTAGCGCCGCAATTTCCGAACCCTGACTGGTGATATTTAAAGAATCTCTGTCTAGCTTTAATATTTTTCTTCCAATACTTTTTAGCTTCTTTTTTAGTGAAGCATTTGCTTAATATCGTATTGAATCTTCCTCCTGCTATAAGATCATTATCAGAGATTATTTCTTGTGGAACGTAATCCAACATTACTTTTTCAAAAAATAAAATTCTTCTTTCAGGTAAGGATAATTTCCAGAAATCATCTGGGAGGTCTACTTTAATAGCCATTGATCTTAGGGAGGTTTCAAAAACTCCTTTTCCTTTATTACCTATATAAAAGTGAACTTCGGGGGCAACATAATAATCTGTTTCATTCCATACTATATCCCAATCGGTTCCAGTGGTAAAGGACATGTATTGATTATTCCATTCTCGTTCAGTTCCCTTAAAATAATAATCCCTTAGCCATTTGGACCGTGGAGATAATCCATGAGGTTCTGCTATTTGAAATTTTTTAGGGCTTTTCTCTAGACCAGATTCATTACTCATTGTTTGAATTACCTCAATATTATTTTTAATAGTAAATAATCAAGAATCATTTTAATTTTTATATTATTTAACTAAAGGGAATCTTCCATTATAAAATTAAAAGTTATTAAAAAAAACTATTTTTAGATAAATTTTTTTAACGAGAGAGAGGTTGGCTCTAAAACCTAAAATATTATTTTTTATTTTTTTTAATTCATTATTAAAAATTTCCTGAGAAAAAGAATAAAATAATTTAAAGCGTGATAAAAAAAAAAGTAAAATGAGAAAGTTAAAGTCTCAAATACTTTCATGGGGTAAGACTTTAAGCAATTTCTTTTTCTTGTTTAATGTAATAAAGGATGCTTAAATATAAAATTAAGAAAAAATAATTCTAAAAAAATCGAGATTATTAACATCTTGAATGCTATTAAATTAAAAGTTTTTAATTTTAATTCTTTATAGTTTTGAATCCTTTATAGCTTAAAATTTATAATAGAAACTGATAAACTTTTTATCTAAACTAAGAATCTTAATATTTATTACATATATTATTTAAAAAGGTTGATTCAATTGGAAGAATACAAGTGTGAAGTATTAATAATTGGAGCTGGACCAGCGGGATTGACAGCAGGGATTTATTGTGGTCGATCAAATAGGGACACTATCATTTTAAATGGAAAAGAACCGTCAGCTCTTCTTAAGACCAAGGAGATAAGCAATTGGCCGGGAGAATCAAATATCTCAGGTAAAGATTTATTAGAGAAGTTTAGAAAACATGCTGAGAGTTATGAGACCGTTAGAGTTATAGATGGTGATGTAATTTCATTAATGTTAGGGATGGGTACCAACATGGTCTCAACTAGAAATGCTAACATTGCTTCAGATGTTATTATTATCGCAACAGGAATGGGTCAGCGAAAGGAGATTATTAAAAATGAAAGTAAAATGATAGGTTTTGGTGTTTCTTATTGTGCATTATGTGATGGCCCTCTTTATCGTGGTAAAGATATATACTTATACGGAGAAGACGAGGAAGTGATTGAAGATGCTCTCGTTTTGGATCAGATGGGTTGCAAGGTCCATATCATCACGAATAAGAGCGTCAATGAATTACCAGAAAAAATTAATGAAGTCATTGAAAAAGGAATTGAAGTGCTGGAAAATATGGAAGTGGTTGAAGCGATACCAAATGCAGAAGGCATAATTGAAAAAATAAAGGTTAAACCCGCTGGAAAGAAGCAAGTTAATGAAGAAGAATTAAAAGAGTATGAGTTGAGTTGTTTATTCATATTTTCTCACGTGCCTTCTAATTCAATTTTTAAGAAAGCAGGAATAAAACTTGATGAAAATGGAAACATAAAAGTTGATGATAATCAACAGACTAACATTCCAAGCGTTTATGCTGCAGGTGATGTAACTGGAGGCTTATTTCAAGTAGTTTTTGCAGCAGCAGAAGGCGCAAAAGCAGCAATTAATGCTCTAAAATACTTGATAAGTCTTAAAAAAGAATGATTTTATTTTTAAAATCCATGTTTGTTCCCTTTTAATGTTAATATAATAATATTGTAGTATCACTTGGATATTACACATTGTTATATTAAATATCATCGTGATGTTACATGCACGATGATAGGACACAACTTTTCATCATTCATTGAAGATTTCTTGATTTCAAAAGAAGTAGAAGAAGGATGTGCTCCATCAACCATTAAAGCTTATAGATATGATTTAAATAAGTTCATTGAGCTTGTAGGAGATATTGATCTTGAATCT
>CAZIEC010000182.1:0-1087 GCA_964538145.1 uncultured archaeon | reverse complement strand
TTCAATTCGAGAAAAAGCGAAAGATATTACTTGATCATTCGCCTGTTATATTCCACGATGGCAAGAGTAAGCGAATTATGTAATATAAGAATAAAAGATGTTGATTTCGAGAATGGATACGTGCGACTTAGAGGAAAAGGAAATAAAGAAAGAATAGTACCAATTGATAAAGGTACTTTAGATGCTTTAAAAGAATATTTAGCTAATAGGATAAGCTATTCCCCAGAAGATTACTTGATAGTAAACACGCGGGGAAAAAAATTAATACCCAGAGTTGTCCAGCAAGACATTAAAACAATCAAGGAAAAGTGCGGCTTTCCAGATTCTAAAATCATAACACCTCACGTGTTCCGACATACTGGAGCAACTCATTTGCGCCAAATGGGAATGGATATAAGCGAATTACAAGATATTTTAGGTCATAGTTCTCCAAGTACAACTAGAATATATGCTAAAAATGATATAACAAAATTGAAACAATCATACAGCTCCATGCATCCTTTAAATTCAAGAAATTTTTGAGAGTTTTAACTTTACGATTATTATTCTTTCCTCCACTCATTTTTTATTTTTTTAATTATTGTATTTATCCTTAATTTTCTTAGTAATAATGAAAATTTGAAATTAAAGGATTAAATAATATAGAATAATTTTTCATTTAAGCAAACATTAAATTCATTTTAGAAAATATATATTCTATTAAATAGGAAAATTTAAACTGATAACATTCCTATAAATAAAATATAATTAAGAATAATATCTACAAATCGCTGTTGTTAAACATGGATGAAGATAAATTTAGACAACGATTCATGACAAAATCAGTCTTTAAAAAAGCAAGTTCATTGGATTTCAGTTTCGTGCCAGATAAATTATTCTGTAGAGATGATGCCGTAGAGAGTCTAATTTACAATTATCGTCGCATTTTAGAAGAAGAAGAGCAACCTTCAATAAATTGTTTGATTTTAGGTAAAGGTGGAGTTGGAAAAACCGTCACTGCAAGATATTTCGGGAGATTATTTAAAAGCGTAGCAATTGAAAAAGATGTAAATCTTTTCATAGAGTATTATAATTGCATTAACTTTAG
>CAZIEC010000181.1:0-4873 GCA_964538145.1 uncultured archaeon | reverse complement strand
GTTTCATGCTTTACAGGCATTGTGAATATCATGCAGCGCCATATTCCCAGCAATACCTTTACTTTTTATCTAGAGTAAATAAAAAAGTATTTAGCAATAGGGCTGCGGTAGCCTTGGGATGCATGGGCTATGAATCATATGATACTGTTGATGAGATTGTACAAGATATTGCCATCTTAAAATATAATGGATATTCTACAATAGAATTATTTGAATTTCACCGCTTTTACAATACATTAGGGTATGATGGATTGATCTCAGTGTTAAATTCCACGCTGAACGGATGGAAATATCCAGAATTTAAGATTAATATTAATTCAATGGAATTCTTGATGGATTCAATGTTATTATTCGCAGATGTCCTCTTAGATTGGATATAAAACATGGACATTAATAACATTAATGCAGTATCCAGAAATTTTATTTTATCTAACTTAAATTTTTTTATTACCATACTTTTTTCCAAAAAAAAAGATTTAAATAATTATCAATACTTACCATACCATTCATTTAAGCGCTCTTTTAACAATAGATCCAACAATAATATTATTTTGATGATAATTATTTATAGTCGTGCCTTTAACAAGTATTTTGAATTAATTCATTAAACCTTATAACTTAAAAATTATTTTCTTATTTGGATGAAAATTAATAAATTTTTTGAAATTAAGTTCGGTTCTGCTCCAATCGTTTTGTCTTGTCCACATGGGGGGTATAAAAAACCTCATTTTATTCCAAATAAGAAAAAAGGACCTAAAAACGCTGATCAAAACACTTATTTCATTTCAAAATGCTTGATAAATGAATTTAAGCAGCAAGATATAAAAATAAATTATATTTTAAGTAAAATTCATAGAAGCAAGGTTGATTTTAATAGACCCCCTTATTCAGAAGCTGCATTTAACAAGGAATCGGATCTTGCCCGACAAATCCATGAATGCTATTTTAAACAATTAAATGAGCTCATTAATCATTGTTTAAAGGATTTTAATAAATGTTTATTAATAGATTTTCACGGGTTTACAAAACCAGTACAAAATTATCCAGATATTATCTTTGGACACGTGTTTGGAAAGACTCTTAATATTTTCTCTCCAGAGAAAGATGCTGAAAAATGTAAAAAATATTGGGGTTGTTCTGAGCTTTATAATGACCTTTCAAGATATTTCTTTGTTGATGATGGATTGAGCATGTCTGATTTTAATTTATCTTATTCGGGAGGATACATCGTATGGCAGTATTATGGCGTTGAGAAAGTATCTGCCATACAGATAGAAGTTTCGAAGGAAGTGAGGATGAATCAAGAATCAATAAAATTATTTATCGATACCTTAATTAATGCACTGATTAAAATAATAAAAAATTAATTTATTAATCATTGTATTGTCATCTTTTAGGATTTTTTGTCGATTATTTCACAGTTATACGAACAAATTGATGATTGAAAGCGTCTAAATTTGATTTTAGTGTCAAGTAAATTAAATAAAAAAGTTTCACGATTGATCTTAAAAAGATTTTGAAAATGAACGATTCATCAATGTTGATTGAATTTAATGAAATTTTTCTACAAATTTTCTAAAAATATAATATTTTTAAATAAAAAATCGTATAAATAATTAAAAATATATTAATGGGAATGCGATCCCTCAATAGAAAATAAAGGTGATGTGAAAAAAAATCATGAAATGCCCTAGGTGTGGAGAAGACTTTCCTGAAGGTACTTATCACATGGTTCATTGTGGTCGAGTGTATTTAGATGATAGGAAGGCATACAGTTGGAATTGTTGTGATAAGGGCTCCATGAAAGTTCGAGATCTTGGAGATAATTTTTTTAAAAATGTGTCTCCTGAAACTAAAATTCGAAACTCGTTAATATACGAGTAGAATTATTCTTTAATAGTTTTGTAATTACTTACCATTTATTATTAAACTATATTTTTAACCATTTTTTTGATGAAATTTTTATAAAGGAAAATTCTTCATTTTATGATAGATACTTTATCCATAAAACTTTCCTAATAATTAAAGTCTTTAAGAAAAATAGGGGCTAAATAGGATTTTTAGCAATAAGAATTCACTTTAAATTAACTGAATAATTTCAATAATTGATTTAAGATTAAAAAACAAAATAATCGCAGAACATGAGAGAAACCAGTTCAGATTTCGATATTGTAATATTAGGACACATCGCTAAAGATATTAATGAATTTAGAAATGATAAGGAGGAAGCAATTGGTGGCGTGGTTTATTATGGAGGTATTGCTGGTTCTCACATGGGTCTAAAAATAGCCATAATAACTCGTATTAGGCGTGAAGACTTCCATTTATTGGAGGAATTTAAAAACAATGGTATTCAATATTTCGCATATCCCTCAAAAGAAACATCTGGAATAAGGAATGTTTACAGATCGGAAAGAATGGAATTTCGAGACTGTCAAATCCTTGGTTTTGCTGGAAAATTTAAAAGAAAAGAGATTCCCATCCTTAATACTAAATTTTTTGTCATAGGTTCCATAATGGCTGGTGAAGTAGACTATCGCCTTTTAAAATATCTTTATAAAATATATCCAGGAAAATTATGCTTAGATATTCAAGGTTTCCTAAGAAAAAGGAAAAAAGGGACTATTTATTACACAAGATTAAATGAACGTCAAAAAAGGGAGATATTAAAGCGAATTGATTACCTTAAGATTGACCATAATGAAGCTGAACTCCTGACTAAAGAGAATGATATTATCAAGGCTGCTGAGAATTTAATAAAAATGGGACCTAAAGAAATACTAATAACTCATGAGAAGGGAATAATGTTAAAAACAAAAACTGAATTTTATTCATTACCATGGAGAAATGATTCCTTAAAAGGAAGAACTGGAAGAGGAGATACTGCATTTATTAGTTATCTTGGATCAAGGATAAAATTGAGTCCCAAAGAAAGTTTAAAATTTGCAGCTGCCTTGACATCATTAAAAATGGAAACTCCAGGTGCATTTAATCTCCCATTAAATTTAGTTCAAGAATTAATTCAAAGAGAATATGATAATATAATATGAGGATTGGAGAAATTAACGATATTTCAATCGAACATGATCCAAATCAACCATCAATGGAAATCTTTACCATTGGATGTAATTTTGACTGTTCATTTTGCCCTAAAATACATTTAAAAAATAAAAATGCTGGGAAAGATTTCTCAATTGATGAATTATTAGGCATTATAAAAACAAACCTACTTGTCAAGGGTATTGTTATTCTGGGAGGTGAACCCACCCTTCAGCCGGAATTAATATCTCTTTGTAAAGAAATAAAAGGATTAGGAAAACATATTAGCATTGAAACCAATGGCACCAATCCTAATGTTATCAAGGCACTCCTTCCTAATGTAGATAAATTTATCCTAAAAATTTATTCACCACTAAAAGATGAAAAATTATTTAAATTTACTAATGTTAGGGTCAAACCTGAATTTATTATAAAGAGTTTTAAAATTTTGAATGATTCGAGCAATATTGAATTTGATGTATTAACTACATTTATTGGAGGGTTAACACAACCTAAAGATATTCATTCAATAATTGCCTTCCTTAAAAAGAATAATTTTTCAGGAAATTATGTATTAAAGCAATATCGATTATCGCAGAAAAATAATAATGGTGATTTACTTTCATTTTATAAACCAGAACATTATATATTGGTAAAAACTCTTGAAAAATATAGGAATAAGAAGTTAAAGTTTAATATTCTTTTAAAGGATGAAGTTTTTGATTACAAGAATTTAAAAGATATTTTTAATCAAGATATTAATAATATAACAATATGAGATGAATGTTTTTGGAAGAAGATGATGATTTAGATGATGAATTAGAAAGGCAATGGGAAATGCAAGACAAGATACATCCTAAATGTAAGATGAGGGATAAATTGCGTAAAGAAAAAGATTATTTAATGTAAATGAATGCTATTCTTTTTCTATTTATTATTTAATCATATTTTTATCTTTTATTCTACAGTGTATCTCTCCAATTTTGTAAAACATGTACCTGAATCATGTTTATGTTTAACATTTTTAAGCCTTATTTCACGTCTTTTCTTTGCTTCGTTGAATCTCCTTTTTTCTTCTTCACTTTTCAAGATAAGTGGTGGTATTTCTGTAGGCTTATCATCCTTATCCAATGCTACAAAAGTTAAATAAGCAGAACCAACATGAGTATGTTTTCCAGTTTTGAGACATTCTGCTTCAACTCTAACACCTATTTCCATTGATGTACGTGAGACAAAGTTTAAAGAAGCTTTTGCAATGACAAGATTTCCGACAAAGACAGGAGAGATAAAGTCCATCTTATCTACAGAGGCAGTTACAACATTTTTATGAGTATGCCTGG
Organism: uncultured archaeon; assembly: GCA_964538145.1. Lineage (GTDB taxonomy): Archaea > Asgardarchaeota > Lokiarchaeia > Sigyniarchaeales > SOKP01 > SOKP01. Next base: position 494 of record CAZIEC010000181.1, on the reverse strand, counting down.
CAGCAACTATTGCAGCAGCTTGATCCACTAATTTCAAAATATAACCACCATGTACGTTTCCAGCGGGATTGGCATGTTCTGGATACATTATTCGAGCAATCTCTACTCTTGATTCTGAAATTTTTTTTCCTTCCAAAATTTAAGCATCTTTTAATTATTTCTATATTAGTATTTGTTATTTCAATGATAAGATAAAAATATCTCTTTTAAATTATAAATAAACGAATTATAGAAGGATAATTTGATAATTTTTTCATTTCATTTGAAATAAGTTATCTCTTTAATTAAGAAGAATGCTTTTTTAAGTTATAACGGTGAATTTTTAATAAATACAATAAAATCATAAAGGGTAAATAAATGGATAAGATTTGGTATGATCTAGCAAGAAGAATATTAAAAAACGGAGGGCCGCCCGTTCCTTTAAATGACACCCTAATAGAGCTGTTAAAAACTCTAATTAATGAAGATCAAGCGAAATTTTTATTAACTTTTAG
>CAZIEC010000180.1:0-4888 GCA_964538145.1 uncultured archaeon | reverse complement strand
TTTTTATTAATGGCTATAGATTCAAATTTAAAAAACATTATAATGAAAATAAATTATAACTTTATTTCCAAGAACGAGACTTTTGAACATTTTGAAATTAAACAATATTTTTACAGGAATTTACCCTTATTTAACGATATTAATGAAATTATTCTTGAAAAAACTATTGGCAATCAAATTGCAGATGTTTATGTTGAATTAAAGAATAAAAATAAAATTGCTATTGAGATACAGCATTCAAATATTCCAATTTCTAACCTGATAGAACGAACAATTGACTATAGTAAAAAAAACGTGCATGTATTATGGATATTGAATGGTTTAGGAAATGTTGTTGGCGATAAGAAACAGCCTAAAAATATGGATGGGCTCACCATCTCTGCAATTGAAGGAATGCTCCATAGAATTTACCGTGGGAGGGTATATTATATTAATATAAATCAGAATGGTTTGGAATCTTTGGTGTATTCATTACATTTTGCTCCCTACTTCACATGGTCAACAAGAGCTTATTATAAGAAATATTTTTCAAAAAAAAGAAGTGTTATTTTCCAAGAAATTCATTCTTTAAAATTACAATGTTATAAATATAAATATCGTTTAGCACGTTTTAATGATTTAAATTTAAAAGTAAAATGCGAAAATGAAATGTTTAACTCCATTAAAACCAAGTGTGAAGCATTTTCAGCCTCAAGAAAAAGTAAAAAGGAATCTAACAGTTTTCTCATTATTTCTATCAATGATTTAATTAAAGAATTTAAATCCGAATATGGTTATTATTTACCATTTGATGTATTAAAGAATCCAATTAATCCTACAAAACTAAAGATTAAAGAATTAAGATTGCAAAAGGATGAAAACGGAATATATCGTGAATCCATCAAAATTAATGTCGCTGATTATTTAAAATAGTTAATATATTAGATTTTTTTTATAATACATAAGTGAACCTTTAATAATATTAATTGAAACTTGTAGGAGACAAGTGTGAAATAATGAAAGCTAAGTGTGAAACTTGTGGAATGATAAGATCAAAAAAAGATTTAGTGAAAATTGAGAGCAATTATTTTATATGCTTTCATTGCTGGAATGAATATTTAAAAGGAAATCTTCAAATTAAGGAAATTGAAAAATATAACAAAAATTAATTAATATCTTCTAATAATTACTCGTAAGATAATAAATAAGTGTATTTAGAAAGGTCAAATTTTTTTATTTTAATATCCTCCTCTTTATTGTCCTCCATATGAATCAAGGGCATTTTAATTACTAATTTGAATTCCTCTAAATAAATATTATTATAGAACTTCTTACTATACTTGTCCCAATCCAAATACATGCTAATTTTCATCTTTTTTTTCTTAGTAGACGTGAGGGTTGACAAAATGCTTCACTTTGTTGAAATTTTAAAAATATAAAGAAATAAATTACCTTAATGTTTTATAAATTCTTACCTCTTTTTTCTAACTTTTATTTTTTTTTCAAAACAAAATAAATTTATGATTAGGATATTTAAGAGTTTCGATCAAAAGATCCTTAATTTAACTTCTCTTTTTAAAATATAAGTTTTATTTTAATTAAAACTAAAATACATTTTTTTATTAGGTTGACATATTATATTATAATTTTAAAATATATGAAATCCTGATATAGATGAGTATTGGTTTTTTTGGCAAAATTCTACGCATTGATCTATCTAATGAAAAAATTGACACGATTTCACCTCCAATTGAAATTTATAGGAACTATATTGGGGGATATGGATTAGGTTGTAGATTACTTTATGAATTAATGCCCCCTAAAATTGATCCTTTAAGTGAAGCATCATATTTAGGTTTCTTTCCGGGGCTTCTTACTAGCACGACCGCTCCATTTTCCGGGCGATACATGGTAGTTGGAAAATCTCCTTTAACAGAAACTTGGGGCGATTCTAATGCTGGAGGATATTTTGGTCCCGAAATAAAACGATGTGGTTATGATGGTATTTTAATAACAGGAATTGCTAAAAGACCGGTGTATGTCCTAATAAAAAATGATGATGTAGAAATTCACGATGCTTCAAAAATATGGGGTTGCGATATAATAAAATCAGAAAAAATGTTAAAAGAACAACACGGTAATAATGTAAAAGTAGCCGGGATTGGAAAAGCAGGTGAAAATTTAGTAAAATTTGCGGGTATCGCAAATGATAAAGGTAGAATCGCTGGTAGATCAGGTTTAGGGGCAATAATGGGGTCAAAAAAGTTAAAGATGCTCGTATTAAAAGGAAGTAAAAAGTTGCAATATTATGATAGGGAATTGTTCTTAAAGCTCGTTAAAGAATATCATCGCAACACGCAAATGACTGAGATGAAAGAAATCTCGAAAACAATGATGGGAAAGTTCATGGCAATGGCAAAATTAATACGAAGAATGAAGATCAAAATGAAAAGTTCTCCCAAAATGGCAAGAAAGGTGTATCATTCCTTCGGTACAATTGCTGGAAATACAGTGAGTGCCGAAATAGGAGATTCTCCAGTTAAAAATTGGAAAGGTGTTGGAATGTATGATTTTCCAATAGAAAAATCGAAAAAGTTATCTGCCTTAAATATAATAAAATATAAAATAAGAGAATATGGTTGCTTTTCTTGCCCAGTTCAATGTGGAGGTATTTTGAGAATTCCAGAGTTAAATATCGAAGAAACACATCAACCAGAATATGAAACTTGTTGTAGTTTTGGTACATTATTATTAAATGATGATTTAATGTCAATTTTTAGAATCAATGATACATGTAATCGAGAAGCCATTGATACAATATCCACAGGATCAGTGATTGCTTTTGCAATTGAATGTTATGAAAATAAAATCCTTTCTCTGAAAGATTTAGATGGACTCGAATTAACCTGGGGAAACTCTGAAGCAATCGAAAAAATGGTTAAAAAAATAATTAATAGAGATAGTATTGGAGATATTTTAGCAGAAGGGGTAAAAAAAGCTTCTGAGAAAATTGGAAAAGGTTCTAATCAATTTGCAATGGCTTCATTAGGTTCAGAATTGCCAATGCATGACCCAAAATTTTTTCATTCATTAGCTTTTACTTATGCCTACGATCCAACGCCAGGAAGGCATACAGCAGCTAGCATTGATTTCACGGAAGTAATTCCATTTGATAAGTTTGAAACTAGCTTAAAAATGCCAAAAAATTGGCAAAAGGATGTTAATAAGAAAGTAGAGGCTCAAGTTACATGCACCGCTTTCCATCAAGTTTTATGTAGTTCTGGATTATGTTATTTTGCACCACTTTTTGGTGAATACCCATTTTTAAAGCTCATTAATGCCTTAACTGGATGGGATATTTCAATTGAAGAATGCATTAAGACTGGGTTAAGAATACAAACATTAAGACAAGCCTTCACGTTGCGAGAAGGAGTAAATATAGCTCAAAACAAATTACCTGGAAGAGTCGTTGGCGTTCCACCTCTCGAAAAAGGACCGTTAAAAGGAGTTACAGTTGAATATGAAGAATTTTACAAAAATTTTTGCAAGGCAATTGGTTGGAATCCTGATGATGGAATTCCTTTAGAAAAAACATTAAAAGATCTATCATTAAATTTCATCATAAAAGATTTTTATTAACTTAAAGACCATAAAATTAAACTGGTTAATAATATTGATAGAGAAAGTGTCTGAATTAAATTCAAGAAATAAAAAGGAATTTTCAAGGCTTGATATCTCATTTCTTTTAAAAAATAAGGTAAAAAAGTTAAGATATAAATATCCCCCTATCATGAAAATGGTTAAAGGGACTCAAGTTATCCTAAAAATAAAGCGCGTTTATTCACTTATTGATGATTTTAAAAACCTTTACTTGTTTAAAGTTAAAAGTCGTGGATATAAAAGAAAAAAGCATTACATTTTAGCTATTTCTTTGGCTTCTCAAAGTTCAGATTTACTTGTCATGCTAGCAAGAAAATTGATTAAAAAAATAGATTCTTTAAGGTTAATTCAATTTCCAATCATTCCCAAACATTTTAGGGTTAATTTGATGGCAATAAAAGAAATAGATTTAATGGATGATGCAAGCGAATTCATAAAAATACTTCAAGAAGTTCGAAAAGAGTTTCGAAGTAAATTATCTCAATTATATAATTCCCATAACAAATGAATTTATAATTAACTATAGTATATTTATAATTAATAATCAATTTTTAAAGAGCCATTAATTATGTGGTTTAGAGAAAATACTGTTAAGATAGTTGCAACAATTGGACCAGCTTCAAGTTCGCCTGAAATGTTGAAAAATTTAATTGATGCTGGAGTGGATGTTTTTAGATTAAATTTTTCTCATGGTACACACGAAGAAAAAAAAGAAGTTTATGATAAAATCAGAAAGATAAGCGATTCAATCTCAATTTTAGCCGATATTCAAGGCCCAAAAATTAGAGTTGGAAAATTTAAAGATGATAAAGCGTATGTTTTAAATTTTGGACAAGAAGTTAAAGTTTATGATAAGGAACTTGAAGATGGTGGAGATCAAGAAAAATTTTCTATCATACTCCCCGGTTTAGTAAAAACAATGAGACCTGGAGATGTTTTTTATGTAAACGATGGCATCATAAAAATTCGAGTTAAAAAAAGAGAAAAAGATCATCTCGTTTGTGAGGTAATTGCTGGAGGGACCATCAGTAATAATAAAGGAGTCAATATTCCTTCGAAAGAATTAACAACAAGAGTCCCTACTGAAAAAGACATCAAGGATCTCGAATTCATTGCTAAATTAGACCCCGAATTCGTAGCAATATCTTTTGTTGCAGATAGCAATGATGTACTTAAAGTTAAAAGATTATTAGAGAATTTTGGAAATGGTGATATAAAATTAATCTCTAAAATTGAAAGACCCATCGCT
>CAZIEC010000179.1:0-4896 GCA_964538145.1 uncultured archaeon | reverse complement strand
TATATTTTTTTTTAAACATTATGCCATCTTGCAAGAAATTTCAAAAATAACTGAAAAATCTAAAATTAGAATTCATTAATGAACTTCAAGTAGAAGATGCTAGATTAAAAAATTGAACCACATGATATTATTGGATTACATTAATTTTAATATTCAAGCAGAAAACATCTACATGTTTTTGATAAAATGATCATTATAATGTTTGGAATTTAGTTATTTTCAAGAAGTAATTAAAAAAATATGTTGGTTAAGTATAATGTGAAAAATGAGATTGAATAAAAATAAATTCTAGGATAAAAAAATAATATTAAATTTATTTATCAAGATATTAAAGATTTCTTAATTGAAATCTCAAAAAACTCATATCAAGATTTAGATGATTTACTAATTTCAAGTGAAGATTCTATTTTTACATTAGAAAACGTGTAAGAAGTTAGTAAAATCCTATCCGTATTAAGTAGCCAAATTCGTCTAAATATATTAAAAGAATTAAGTAAAGGTAGTAAATAATATTCTCAACTAGAAAGCATATTGAAGATTAGGGGTGAGTAATTCCATTTTCATTTCAATAAATTAATTAAAGTTAATCTTATTGAAAAAAATAATAATGATAAATCATATCATTTAATCCCTAAAGGTCTAACTGTTTTGAAAATAATCTCACTATTATTAAAAAAATGATAATTATATCACATATTAAATATTAAACATGAATTTATTTTTTCAAATTTAATGAATACATTTAGCTAAAGCAGTATTTTTAACTAAAAATATAGGAAATTTTAAATTAGACATTCTCTTTTAATTTCTTAAATAACCTCTAGAATGATTAAAATTAACCATTTTTAAAGTTTAAAGTTACCATGAATCGTGTCTTAGTTGTATATTATTCTCTAACAGGTAATACAAGATTAATTGCAAATATCATAAAAAAATATTTAGATGTCGATATTTTGGAACTAAAACCCATAAATCCCTTGAATCCTACTGGGATGTCCAAATATTTTTGGGGCGGAATGCAATCTACTCTGGAATTTAAACCTAAATTAGAGAAATTTGATATTAATATCGACCAATATGGATTATTTATATTAGGTACTCCAGTGTGGGCCTGGAATTTTACACCTCCAATGAGATCTTTTATTTCAATGGTTGATTTGAGCGGAAAAAAAGTAGCATTATGGATGTGTAGTTCTGGTTTTGGGCTTAGAGCAATAGATCGTTTTAAAAATGCACTCAAAGATGCTATAATAATTAGTACAATGCAATTTCAAGAACCTTTAAATAAAAATAGAGTAAAATTAGAAGAAAAAATCCAAAAATGGATAAATGAATTAAAGTATGAACTTAGTTCTTAAAAAGAAATATTCCCATAATTATTAAAATTATTGAAATAAAATTTAATCGTTATTCTCAAAATTTTTGGGATCATTTCCAAGCTTTAACCATATAAAACCTAAATTTAAACTGAAGATATTACATGAACAATGATGCAATCCTAATATCTATTATATTTAATCTTATTATTGATTTTATCTTGAGTATAATGTTCTGAATTTAGCAAATTTCAAATTATTGACAAGATTATACAAATTAAAAATTAAAATTCTGGAGAAATCAAATGCTAGATAAACTCAATTTGGATTGGGAGATTGTTGAAAAAGCCAGATCAGTAGCGAGAAATATCGCAATAAAAACACAAGAATTCATCGACCAACACACGACTACATCAATTGAAAGAACAGTTTGCCGGTTGATGGGAATTGATGGGGTTGATGAATATGGAGTGCCATTACCAAACATAGTAGTTGATAATGTCAATCATTCAAACTTATTAGGAAAAGGAATTGCAATGTTCATTGGTAATGCGATGGCTAATCTCGACCTTAATCCACAAGAAATTGCTGAAAAAATCGCTAAAAACGAGCTAAATTTAACAGAGTTAGAAATGAGTGACATTTCAGAAATAAAAGAAGCATTAAAACCTGTTATTAATAAAAGTTTGGAAAAGATAAAAGATAATAGGAAAAAGAGGGAAGAATTGATTAAAAAATATGGTGATAAAGAGGATCCTTACCTTTACGTGATCGTGGCTACCGGAAACATTTATGAAGACATTGTTCAAGCTAAAGCAGCAGCAAGACAAGGCGCAGATGTTATTGCCGTTATAAGATCTACGGGTCAGAGTTTACTGGATTACGTGCCATACGGTCCTACAACAGAAGGTTATGGCGGAACTTATGCCACTCAAGAAAATTTTAGATTGATGAGAAAAGCATTAGATGAGGTTTCTGAAGATCTTGGGAGATATATAATGCTCACGAATTATTGTTCCGGATTGTGCATGCCAGAGATCGCAGTTATGGGCGCTTTTGAGAGATTAGATATGATGTTAAACGATGCTCTATATGGAATCTTGTTTAGAGATATCAATATGAAGCGAACAATAATTGATCAATATTTCTCCCGAATGATAAACGCTTATGCTGGAGTGATAATAAATACCGGAGAGGATAATTATTTGACAACGTCAGATGCATATGAAGCGGCTCATACTGTACTTGCCTCTCAATTCATGAATGAACAATTCGCTTTAATGGCGGGCTTGAAAGAAGAACTTATCGGGCTCGGACACGCTTTTGAAATGAACCCAGATTTGGAGAATGGTTTCTTATATGAGCTTGCTCAAGCACAAATGGCACGCCAGATCTTTCCTAAATCTCCATTGAAATACATGCCTCCAACTAAATACATGACTGGAAACATCTTCAAGGGACATGTTCAAGACGCCCTTTTTAACATGGTCACGATAATGACTAATCAAAGAATTCACTTATTAGGCATGCTTACTGAAGCGATTCACACTCCTTTCATGTCAGATAGGGCATTATCCATTGAAAATGCTAAATATATATTTAATAACATGAAGGCAATTAGCGAAGAAATAATGTTCAAGCCAGGAGGAATGATGGAAAAGAGAGCTAATGAGGTATTAAACAAAGCTTACAAGCTTTTATTAGAAATTGACAAGATTGGATTGTTTAAGACGATAGAACGAGGAATTTTTGCTGACATAAAAAGACCTATCGATGGCGGAAAGGGTCTTGAAGGTGTTATTAAGCGTGAACCAGACTATTTTAATCCATTCATGGATGTAATGATTAAAGAATTGAAAGAGGAAGGTGATTGAATTGGGAGGAGGATTGTATTCATTAGATAAAAAAGATTTTGACAAGACGCTTGACTTAACAAGAATCAAGCCGTATGGAGATACAATGAATGATGGAAAGGTTCAGCTCAGTTTTACGCTCCCTATCGATGACGATGAAAAGGCAATAGTGGCTGCGAGAGTATTGGCTGAAAAAATGGGTATCAAGGATCCTGACATTGTTTACCATTCACAATTAGATCAAGGTTTTACATTTTTCATTGTTTATGGTAGTGTCATCCATTCAGTTGATTACACCAAGATAAAGGTTGATACAGTCGAAATAGAAGTAATGACAATGGAAGAAATTAACGAATTCATAAAGAAGCATTTTGGAAGAAAAATCGTAGTATTAGGAGCAACAACTGGAACTGATGCCCATACGGTAGGAATTGATGCTATAATGAACATGAAAGGCTTTGCTGGACATTATGGTTTAGAAAGGTATGAAATGATAGAGGCTCATAATTTGGGAAGTCAAATTCCAAATGAAACATTTGTAAAAAAAGCAATAATGTTAAATGCGGATGTTTTATTGGTGTCGCAGACTGTTACGCAAAAAAACATTCACGTGAAAAATCTCACCAACTTAGTAGATTTATTGGAAGCTGAAGGCATAAGAGACAAGGTCATCTTAATTTGTGGAGGACCAAGAATTACAAATGAATTAGCAAAAGAGTTAGGTTATGATGCGGGCTTTGGACCCGGAACGTACGCAGAGATAGTAGCAAGCTTCTTCGTGAAAGAATTAGTCAAGAGAAAGGTAAAATAATTAACATTTTTATTAAAAATTATCTTAATATGCTTATTTTAAGCTTACATGCATATTTCTGAATTTTAATCAATATTTTCAATAAAATTAAACACATATAATGTATTATTATCATCTAATCAAATTAAATCAGTAAAATGCTATGAAATTGAAAGGATTTGATAAATTTCGAGAGAAAGTTCCGGTGCTTGCTGGAAAGCGAATTGTTATCATTCTCATAGAATTTTTACTATTTCTTTTAGTAGGATTATCACTTCAATTTTTATTTGACACTCTTTCAGTAATACTTTATGATTATAATGTTTCACATTTTTTACTGGTATTCATGCCCATTATTGGTGTGGCTCTTACATTAATTATCGCTCTCATATTAGTTTATCAATTATGGTATTGGCGAGATAGATTAAAAGCTAAATATGGACCATTATCATATCAAAGAGTGTTTTTCGTGGGTTTGGCAGGCGTTACCATGATAATTAGCATTTTAATCCATTCTTACATTCCATTTTATAATTACGACCTTGATTTCTGGTCGCAGTATCCTTTTTCAATTTTCATCACCCCATTAACATTGTACATTCCTACGCCTTTTCAAATTTTTAGTTATCTTCGATTAATCTTCGGGATTCTGTTCTGTTTTCTTGGAATTTTAATGGCAGTTAATTCCATTTTAACATTTGGATTTGATTACATGACGCTTGTTTATTTATACTTTCCAGAAGAAAGTGAGCTTCAAGACCATGAAATTTATTCAGTTTTAAGACATCCTGCTTATGCTGGAATATTGTACATGTGCTTGGGGAGTGCAATTTTATATTTTACAATTTACGCGATTTCATTTTGGTTTATTTTATTTATTGGAATGTCTTTTCACGTGAAATATGTGGAAGAAAAAGAATTGATTAAAAGATTTGGT
>CAZIEC010000178.1:0-4948 GCA_964538145.1 uncultured archaeon | reverse complement strand
TTTACCAGTTTTTCTTGCTTCATCAACAGTTATATCAATTGCACGATGATGTTCTTCATGCGATAAAGTAGCACTTTCACCAGTAGTTCCCATTGTCAAAATATTACAGCCATTATTTATCTGAAACCTGATGAATTCACGATATTTTTCTTCATCTATAGAAAAATCTTCCTTAAAAGGCGTAATCATTGCTGTAATTACATTTCTTAATTTCTCTACTTTATTCATTTCAATCTCCTTAAATATTGCTCAAATTAACTATTTGTCAAAATAATTTATAAGAATTATTGATAATCTAAAAATAAGTGAAATTTTTACCTTTTTAACTTTCTTTTTCAAGTTTTTTCTTTATGGTATAACCCATTCTACTCTGTAAACCCCATAATTGTATGAATCCTCGGCTTAAACGTTGGTCAAAATTACTATTCGTGTCATAAGTTGATAAATTTAAATCATAAATGCCATTTGGAGATTCTCTTCCAATAATTGAGATTTTTCCTTTAAATAATTTTAAAAACACGCTTCCAGTAACTTTCTTATTCACTTCATTAATAAAAGCTTCTAGCGCATCTCTTAAAGGATCAACCCATAATCCATCATACACCAATTCAATCCATCTTTGGTCCACTAAAGATTTAAAAGAATTTTCATGCTTAGTACAGACGTACTTTTCAAGGTCCAAGTGCGCTAATATCAAAATTAAGGCTGCTGGAGCCTCATAAATCTCACGAGATTTTAATCCAATGCATCTATCTTCCACGTGATCAAGTCTTCCAACACCATGTTTTGAACCTATTTCATTTAATTTTTCTATCAATTCTACTCCTTTCATTTTAACATTATCAATTCCTACAGGCAAACCTTTTTCAAAATTAATAACTAGTTTTTGTGGCACATCTGGGCATTTTTCCAGAGGACTTGTCCACGTGAAAGCATCTCTAGGAGGTTCTATTTCAGGATACTCCAATACATCACATTCTATACTTCTACCAAACAAATTAGTATCAATACTGTATTTTTTATTCTCGTTAGGAATAGGTATGCCATGTTTTTCTGCATATATTAATTCATCATCCCTTCCCATGTTCCATTCAATAAGAGGCTGAATTATTTGAATGTCTGGCGCCATGGCTTCAATTGTAATGTTAAACCTTATTTGATCATTGCCTTTTCCTGTACAACCGTGTGCAATCACGTTAATATTTTCTTTTTTCGCAATTTTGACTGCTTCAATGGCTATTAATGGCCTGCCAATAGCAGTTGTAAGAGGATAAATTCCTTGATATAATCCGTTTGCTTTAATTACCTTAAATACATAATCATTCACGAATTTTTCTTTTAAATCCAAGAGATAATGTTTAACAACTCCTAACTCATAAGCTTTTTCCTCGACTTTCTTAAAATGATCTTGATTATTTAATGATTGTCCTAGATCTGCCGTGAATGTATAGATTTCAGCTTCATACCTTTCTTGGAGCCACTTGATCATGCAAGAAGTATCCAAACCACCAGAATATAATAATAAAATTTTATCAATACTATTTTCTTCTAAATTTAATTTTTGCATTTAAACGCAAATCCCTTACTCTTCTTTTTAATTTAAAAAGAAAATGGAGATACCATAAAAATTTTATTATAAAATTATTATAAATTATAAAATCAAGAACTTGCAATTTCTAAAACAAATAATTGAAAAAAAAGAATTAAAGAAATGGACGAGATAAATTATCTAGATAAATTTTCTGGCACAATTATCGGTGTTGCTATTGGGGATACGATGGGAAGACCTTTTGAAGGAAAATTAAGAGATCAAATTCGTAGGCAATATAAAACTTTAAATGATCTATTAAATCAAAAAAAAAGATTATTTACTACTTACACGGATGATACGCAGCTAACAATTCACACGGCAAATGCTCTAATAGAAAGTTCTGGGTTTAATATTAAAACTTTAATAAGAGAATACGTCAAATGGTTAGATGACCCTCCAATTGGTCCAGGATATGGCTGCTTGACAGCAATAAAAAAGTTAAAGTATGGCATAAAATGGGAGAAAGCAGCTTCTAATTCGGGAGGAAATGGAACTGCCATGAGAATTTCTCCAATTGGCCTTTTCTATTGTAAAGATATTGAAAAATTAATTCTTTCTGCTTCAATTTCAAGTAAACTAACACACGCTCATCCAGCAGCATCAATAGCATCTATAGTAATCGCTAGAGCAATAGCATATCTTGTAGAAAAAGATCCAAAAAATAGTTTCTCCATGGATGAGTTCTTTAATGTGATAACAGATCCTATTAAAAATTCAAATGAATTGATTTGTAAGGAATTTCTAGATATCTTGAAAAAAGTAAAAGAAACTGTGGGAAGCTCGATTGAAGTTGGACTGATTAAATTATCCCAAGCTGGAGTAAAGCCGCCGTATTTTATTGAGCAATTCATTGGAAAAGCTTTTGTCCATCCTTATGCATTAAGTACCGTTGCTTGTGCAATCTTCGTTTTCTTAAGTAAATTAAATTCTTTTGAAGATTGCATGTTTGAATTAGTAACAGCCGGAGGCGATAGCGATACAGTTGGGGCAATTGGAGGCAGCCTAGCTGGAGCCTATTTTGGAATTTCAAACATACCTTCTTCTTTAATTAATATAGTTAAAGAAAGGAAAAAAATTCTGCAAATTAGCAAAAAATTGTATGAAAAATTTGAAACCTTGTATCTAATTCGCTAAAAATCTAATCGAGATAAAAATTCTTTAATTTTTTCAACACAAGAGTTACAAAAATCTAAAGGTCTAATATCAACCTCCATTAATGAATTTGCAAACCTCATTATGCATTCGCCCTCATGATGCATTAAACCAAAAGTATGCCCAAGTTCGTGAACTGCCTCCTTTAATATCCTTAACTCGAAAAGCGCATCGTTAGGTTCCCTTTTATAGAAAGTTTCGCGTAATCTTGTAATTGAGATCAATGCGGGTAATGTATCTTTAAATGTATGAAGTTTAGGCGTGTTAGCTATACCAAATATGAAATTAAGAATTCCACTATAAATATCTACATCTAAAACTCCTAATAATCTAAAATACATTTTTTCTTTAGCTACAATTTGCAATTTATTCAGAATTTTAGAAGCATTATATTGATTTCTCATTGGATCGTAATCCTTAGGAAATAATGAAAGTTTCTCTGGAATGATTGAAAATTTCAAGTTAAAAGGTTTGAACCTCCATGTTAAATTTTTTTTCAATCTCATGAGAATTGATTTATTAACATCTCCAACTGCCTGAATATAAACTCGGTCATTCATGTTTTTACAATAACTTAATAAACTCAAATATAAGAAAATTTATATTGGAAATATAAATGATCAGTCCTCTTTTAATCTTCTCAGAATTTTCTTTTGTCTATAGTTATATAATATAACATAAAATTAAAAAATCAGAAATAACTTTATTTCATAACATTTAAAAACCACCTATTCAAAAAGACCCATTTTGGGAGGGTGGTCTAGCTTGGTATGATTCTTGGTTTGGGACTCTTCCAGATTACTGGAAGGGCAGAAGACCAAGGGGTCGTGGGTTCAAATCCCACCCCTCCCACTTGCAACATTTTTTTGCATGAATCTCCTCTGCCTATTACTGATTTATATCAGATAGAATTAAGATTATTCGACTTTCTAATTTTATTTTTACTTAAAATGGTAAAGGATTAGTCTCCAAGAATTTTATATAATATATTTTTAATAAGAAGTGCTTATTTTAAATCTTAGAGAATTTTAATCATCCAGCTAATGGATAATAATTTTGCATGATGACATTTTAGGAAATAGGAGAATTTCTTACTTCAATATCAGGAGGGTCATCTAAAAACGCATCAGGTATCAATTCTCCTAAAGCAGAAATTAATGACAACATTATAGGAATTTCATGAGAAGTAATTTTATAATAAGGAAATATTAGCCTTATTTTTTTTAAAGTGATATTATCATTAAAAAAGTTCAAAAGTTCCAATAATTCTGCTTCGATAATCGTTTTTCTTTGAACAAATATCGTTATTTTCTTTTCTTTGAGCTTTTTTTTTATTTTAATTCGGATTCTCATTTTATGCCAAATTAAATTTTTTATTTCAACTTCATGATTTAATTTATTTTTTGAATTAAACTATAAAAATAAAAATCTTTTTGAAAAAATCAATTTCTCCTTGTAATGTTATTATTGAAATCTGAAAATTAGAATTTAAGAGTAAAAAAAGAGGATATTTCATTCAACAATAACTTTTTTTAATTCCTTAGTTATTTTGTCTACCTTCTTATCTTTTATCCAATATCTTATTTTAGGTGATCTTAAGAAGTCTTGGATTTTTTGATTTAATTCTAATAATTTCTTTTTATCATCTTCAGATAATTGTGGAATTTCTTCTTGTATCCTTTTAACTGCTCTTTTAACTTCTTGTTCTATTAATGGTATTTGTACTTGCTCTTTTTCCTCTATTAATCTCTTTCTTAGGATTTCTTTTATATATTTCACCCATCCTTTAATCCATGGGTAATGTCCTTTCCTTTTTGGCTCTAAAATCTCGATTTCTTTTCTTTTTACTATGATTAGGTTGTCGGGGCAACTATTTTCGCAAGCTCCACAATAAAAACAATTTTCTTCATTACAAGCAATTTTTCCATATTTAACTACATCTTCAGCACTTTCAGGGATATAGAAAGATCTTACAGGACATATGTTCACGCAGGCTTTGCAGCCTTGAGGATCGCATTTATGCAACATGTTCTTTTTTATGATTACTTCTCCTTGAATGGGTGAATCTATAAAAAAGCAATTTTCTGGGCATTCCTGAGAAATGCGATAATAATCTTTTATGCTGTGTCTTTCTCTTACACTTAAACATAATTTACAGATTTCATTATTTTCATCGGGTTTACATTTTTTTTCATCGATTTTATA
>CAZIEC010000177.1:0-4966 GCA_964538145.1 uncultured archaeon | reverse complement strand
AATTTTTATTTTTAAGGTTAATGAACATCTTTTTAGTCTTATTGTCGAGTATTTTTAAATAAACTTCATCTCGAGTATTTTTACTATATAAAATAAATACTTTTCCCGATCTTTGTCTCGCTGTTCTCCCTTTACGTTGAATATAGCGAATTTCAGAAGTTAAAACATCATAAAATATAACAATATCGCATTCTGCTATATCTAACCCTTCTTCTCCCACGTTAGTACTTATTAATACATTATATTTTCCACTCTTAAAACCATTTAATATTTTTAATTGCATGTTTTGAGTGAGTCCTTTATCTTCATTATTTTTAGTAGCTTGTCCTACAAATCTAGCTGGCCTAATTAGCGGAATGTTTTTTAATTTATTCATTATGTTTTGAACTGAATTTCTAAACTTAACAAAAACGAGGATTTTAGAATCTTTATTTTTTAATAAATTGTTAATTATAATTTCTTTCATGACATTAAATTTTGGATGAATTAAAAAATTCTCAGAAATGTTCTTATAATCATTTAATCTTGTTAAGATTATTCTCAATCTATAATCTGAAGCTAATGCTTTTATAGCCTTTGAAGCACTCTTTTTGATCGAATCTTTAAACATTATTTTCAGATAATCTAAAAAAACATCTAGCCCTTGTTGTTCAATTAAATCTAACATGTGAAAAAGGATTAGAGCTTGAGCATTGATCGATATTGCTCGATAAATGGTGGTTTTATCAAAATTTTCTTTTAATTTTTGGGTCAATTCCTTTTTTACTAACAATAAATCTTTTCGGAATACATTATTATATAACTTATCATTACCTTGCACTTTTAAGAATCCAATTTGATTTAGATATTTTAATCTTTCTTCTAGGATTGAATTCAATACTGAAATGGAATCATCCATGAGCTCTGTAAGATTTACACCGATTTTTATAATGTCTAATGGTTGAATATAGTTCTTTACATCAACATCATTTCTTAATCTAAATATTATATTTTCTAAAGGAACATGTAAATTCTTGCAAAGTTCATGTATCCTTTTCTTAGATGCCCCAGGACTTGCAGTTAATGCTAATATCAATCCTGATGGATTTTGTTTTGCGAAAATATCACTAATAATACAATATGAGTGATCTCCTAAGGCATGATGGGCTTCATCGAATACCAATAATTGAACATTCTTAAGATTATATCTTTCTTGTAAAAGGTCATTGCGTAATGTTTGTGGGGTATAAAATAAGATCTCGTGATTTCTAAAAATTTTAGCGCGCTTTTCAGGAGAAACCTTTCCAGTTATTTCAATCAACATGTCTTCATCTACTTTAAGTGTTTTCTTGACTAATTTATAATGTTGATTTATCAATGGCTTGGTTGGAGCTAAGATTACGATTTTTTGATTTATTTTTTCACTTTCAAGAATTTTAGAAATAGTTAAAATCATTATAATTGTTTTTCCTAGACCAGTAGGTAATACCACTAAACTATTTCTTTTTGAGCATTGCAACGCTATTTTTACTTGATATTCTCGGAATTCAATTGACTTTTCTTTTACTAATGGAAAATTATTTCTTGTTTTTGAATTCATTATCTCAAACAATATTATTCCCTAAACTATTTTGAAATTATAATCTTGGATTTTAAGATTAATTAAATCTTTATTAACTCTTCTTAAAGATAAAATGGTTTCTCCTAATTCCAGACACAATCTTGTTGGATATATTTTATCATTTTTATTAAGAATGAAAAAATAAGGATGCTTCTTTTTAAGAAAAGAGATTTTTTTAATTATTTTAACGCCAATGAATTTAATATCAAACCCCTTTCCTCTCCTAACCTTTTTAAAATAAAAAATAACATCTGCCAAAATACTTGCTTCTTTCTTAGTCAAAATAATATCTTTTATGCCAAAATTATTACTACAATTATTATATTCATTGAATTCTTCAAGAAAAGGTACATCATCATCTTTATCAATATTATTAAGATATTTTGATAATGATTGATAATATTCTTCTAATTCGAGATCCCGCTTGCGAAAATCTTGTATCAATTTTCTTGTTATTAATAAAACTGAATACTTTTTTGTAAAAACTCTTAAAGTTTTGATAAATTCTTTTATAATGATAGAATATTCTTGAAAATTCATTGAATTATTATTTTTTTAAAATTATAAAAAGAAAAAAACTTCTATTAAAATTAGCTCAATAATTTATAGCATTCTTATTCAATGGATTTTATTTCATTCTTCCTATGATTAATATATTTCTTGCCACCAATAATTAATGTAAGAGGAAAAATCATTAAAATTATTGATAAGATAATTCCATTCGAGGCATTGTTTTTAATGATAGGCTTTCCAGGTTTAGTATTACTTAATTTGATCATGAGATCAGTCGTTGCTATTAAATTTAAATCTGAAGATATGCCATCATCTAAGTAAATTTTAAGTGTATAATTACCTTGCAATTCTGGTTTAAAACTTAAAGAAAATAAGGAATGATCTAACTTATCTTCATGAATAAATTTCAACGTTTCAAATGAATTATTATTTAACGTTATTACTGCTAAGACATTAGCATTATACATTGGTTCACTCCCAGATTGAGAGATATAAGATCCTATAATTGAGATTTCAACACTATTTAATTGATGCTCAATTTTAGTTTTGATAAAAGTTTGATATTCTGTAGGGATTAATACTGAATGATTTGCTATTAACAAGGCACCATCATAAAGTAAAATATTTCCTGATAAATCAGGATAATTTTCGCTGGTAAATGGTACAAAAATCCTTCCTTGATATGTATTATTATTAAAAAATTCTAAAGATATGGCACCCACGCTTTTAGAATAGAATTTTATTGTTCCATATGGACCTAAATTCTCTAAAATTAAATTGCAAGTATTTACAGAAAGTAAAAATGTATTTCCCAATAAAACGGGCTCATCAAATTTAGCAGTTATTCTAATAGAGTCTATTTTTGCGATCTCAGAAATTTTAGAAATTGAAGTTTTATCTAAAGAATTTTTTTTAGTACTATAAAAGAAATCATGTAGTATCTCACTGTAAAGATTTTTAACTAATTTTTGTGATTTCTTCAAGTCAAAATCAATTATTAAATTCAATAATTCACAAATTTTAAAGGAATAATAAATACCGTTAAATTTAGTGTAATTTAGATTTGATTTAACGAAATTTAAGATTTTTCCAGTATTTAAGTTAAATTTATCAATACTCTTGAGAATATAGCATGCTTGGTATGTGCTTTCTAAAATCTTGTCGATGTTAGAAGTGTAATATGGTTTTATATATAATTCATTAGGAGTTTCGACTACATTTCTAGTTATGTATGCCGCTAAAGCATTTTTATCGAAATTTAAGTCGACAATATCACCTAAATTTAATGTGCTGGCAATTAACTCTAATGTTTTTATAGCATAATAAGAATTTCCAAAAAATATCTTGGATTCTTGAATTTTTTCTGAAAATTCCTTTAAACTTTCATATGGTAAAAATGCTCCAAATTTTTCATTATTGGGATATCCTAAAAATTGAGAATTAATTATAGAATTAAGTAATAGAGTTAAATTATATTCGTTATTAAAATCATCCAACTTATATAATATTTGCATTGACTTGAGAGCATGATACATTGATTCATGAGATATTTTCATTCCAACATCATCTATTAGTTCGTGCTTAGCAATTGAATTGTATTCAATGGGATATGTTCTTGTCCTATAATCTGATGGATCTGGATTTATATATGCATAAAAACAAGGGGATTCAATTGAAATTGACTTTATAATAGTGAAAGTACTAATAAGTTGATTATAAATTTGTTGTATTTTTAACTGTGAGACTTTATCCTGGAGTTTAGAAGAATAGACAGATGAATAAATCGTGGATAAGGAAGTAAACTCCTCAGAAAATCCTGAGTAACCCTTAACTTGCTTAAAGTATTTGGTATACCCTTTTATTTCCTCTTTTTCTATTGGATTAAAAATATCCATGTAATTCAAGTTTTTCAAAGATCTAATTACCTGAAATGTATCAATAATCTCATGCCTTTTCGTAGATGTCGATTCATACCATCCCCCATTGTTAATTCTATTTTTGTAAATGAAATTCAAAATCTTAGATTCATTTATGTTGTTAAAGTTTGTTAATCTTGATAATTCCAAGCCCATGCTTGTAGCAATAATGTTAGTTTGATTTTCGGCTGTTAGATAAGGAGATACATCAAAGTAATACTTATCAGCATTATAAAGTGATCCTAAAAAGGAGTGAAATCTTAAAATATCGATGGTTTCAATCATTCCGAATATTTCTAAAACTTTAATGGCATAATAAGAGGCTATTATATTAGGTTCATTTAAATATTTTCCTAAGGAATTTAAATACGGATCCAAATCATTTCTAAAACCTCCTAAATCTCCTGACATTTGTAATGAATTGATAAATTGTATTAAAGCATCTTTTTCATCAGAATAGCCACTCCAATCAGTCATTAACATGTTTAAAGTAATTACAGCAAAATAGGTATTGTCCAATGTTGCTACCTTAAATCCATCATCTAAATTTATTGAATAAGGACGGCCGATGAATCCACTTGTATCAGGATTATAACAATTCCAAATGAAATCTACTATTCCTTGAATGTTGATCTTATCAAGTGCATTTAATAAGTTTAATGTTAAAACGGCATAACAAGTAGTTTCTAATAAAGTATTTAATGGATAATAGTATAGCGAAAAATCGGTGTCTAAAAACCGTTTGGCATAATCGTCAATAAAACTATTAGTATAATTATCATAAAATGATAAAATAAAGGAAATTAAAGAACTTTCATTAATAGCATTTAATTTCCCCACGGAATCTAAAATGAATATTGCATGATATATAGATTGCAATGATGGACGATAATTTTGTTTAAAATAACCATTTTCTTCAAATTCTTGAATTCTTGAA
>CAZIEC010000176.1:0-5039 GCA_964538145.1 uncultured archaeon | reverse complement strand
CATCAACAAGAGAGAGAAAAGGCGTTAAAAAAGGCAATAGAATTGATACGTGCTGGAATTGCAAGGGCAAGGTTATTAGAAGATGTTCCAACTAAGACCGTTCCAGTTAAGCCAGTTGCTTTAGTCGTTGGTGGCGGCATTTCTGGTTTATCGGCAGCTACGGATTTGGGAGATGCGGGATTCAAAGTATATTTAGTAGAGAAAAATACCACGATTGGAGGCAGAATGTCTCAACTTGATAGAACATTCCCTACCGATGATTGTTCCATATGAATATTGGGACCAAAAATGCTTGAAGCAAACAGGCATCCTAACATCGAAATCTTGAGCTATAGTGAAGTTGTAAAAGTAGATGGATATATTGGAAACTTTAAAGTACAAGTAAAAAGATATCCGAGGTTTGTAGATGAAAATAAATGTACAGGCTGCGGTGCTTGCTCGGAAGTCTGCCCAATTTACGTTTCAAATTATTTCGACGAACATTTATCTGCTAGAAAATGCATAGATATTTCCTTTGCACAAGCTGTTCCCGCTGTTTATGACATCGTGAGAGATCATTGCGTGGAATGTTTTGCCTGTGTTGACTCTTGCGAAGAAGATGCAATAGATTTTAGTCAACAAGAACAAATTGTTGAATTAGAAGTGGGAACGATCATTGTTGCTACTGGTTGGGACCTCTACGAAGGCAATGATTATGGTTATGGCATGTATGACAATGTTATAAATCAAATACAATTGGAGAGAATTCTTGCACCTAACGGTCCAACTTATGGACATTTAAAGCGTCCATCAGATGGCACTCGTCCAAAGCGAATTCTTTTCATTAATTGCGTTGGGAGCAGGGATGTAAGCAAGAATGCATACTGTTCGGTAGTTTGTTGCAACTTATCACTGAAAAATTCGAAATTAATCAAGTCAGAATATCCAGATTCTCAAATAGTTTGCACGTACATAGACATGAGATGTGCTGGAAAGGATTACGAGGAATATTACCGCAGGTCTCGAGAAGCAGGAATTATTTTCTTGAAAGGACTTGTAGGTAGCATTAAAGAAGATCCAGAGACAAAAAATCTGATCGTACAATTCGAACCAGTCGGAACTGATACAGTAGTTACAATGGAATTTGACATGGTAGTGTTATCATCAGCTTCACTTCCTTCTGAAGGAACCTTACAAATAGCACGAGTATTAAATATGGAAAGAAGCCCGGATGGTTTCTTAAAGGAATATCATGCTAGGCTAGACCCAATAAGCACGAAGGTGCAAGGCATTTACATATGTGGTTCGGCACAAGGGCAAAAAGAAATCGATAAATCTGTCAGTCAAGCCAAAGGTGCGGCATCTTCGGCAGCCATCCCAATGAAAAGAGGAGAATATACCATGGAATTAATTCGAGCGAGTCCTCAGAATGAGAGGTGTGCCAAATGCTACATGTGCGTGGAAGCTTGTCCTTACGCAGCAATTTCGATAAATGAACAAGGTGTAATCTCTGTGGACATCATAAAATGTCGTGGTTGCGGAACTTGTAACGCTATTTGTCCTTCAAAAGCAATAGAATTGGTTTATTTCAGAGATGACCAATATGTTGCACTCTTAGATGAATTAATTCCAATGCTGGAGTAAAGAGGTGAAATTAATGAGCGAAGATAATGATATAAGGATAATAGCATTTTTATGTTGGAAGTGAGGATACGGTTCAGCTGACATGGCTGGAACAATTCGAGCACAATATCCAACATCGATTAGGGCAATATTAGTCCCTTGTACAGGGCGCGTGGATTCGGATGTAATAATGAGAGCCTTTGGAAGAGGTGCTGATGGAGTAATGGTCGTTGGATGATACCCTAAAGAATGCGACTATGAAACTGGAAATTATTTTGCTTATCGAGAAGTCGAATACTTGAAAAAAGTCTTGTCATCGGTTGGAATTGACGAACGAAGGATAAAGATGGGTTTCTGTTCCGCAGCTGAAGGTCAAAAATTTCAGCTTGAGGCTATAGAGTTCGACAAGTTAATTCGAGAACTTGGGCCTAGTCCATTGCGACCAAAAAGCAGCACACGAAAACAGGAGGTAAAAGCCTAAATAATTAATGTGTTATCTGATGAGGCTGAATTGTAAAAGTTAGAATTCAGCTGAAGGAATGGTTGCACCATGTAACACATTAAAAAAAGTTTATTAAAATTTTTAATTGATAATTTTTAAAAAAATAATCCTTTCTGAATTGAAAGGAAAAATTATAATTAATGTAATAAAATAAAAGAAAAACAGAGTTGGAATCACATGGATCTCATTGGAGAGTATCTAATAAAAATAGGAGATTTTCCAAAATTATTACAAACTTTGCTGAATGAAAAAATAGTGGACAAAATAATTGGAGCTCAAACAAGAGTTGATAAGAAGACAAATAAAGAAGACAGATTTACCATAGCTCCAAAAGTTTATCAAAAATCTGAAGACATTACCAATTTCCCTCTTACAAATCTATTGGCTTATGGTTATGCAAGAACGGATTCTGCATCTAAATATCTTCATAAGACTCTTGGTGGAGCATTAAAGGAGAAAATTGGAGTTATTGCTAGACCTTGCGATACGAGAGCGTTAATTGAATTGGCAAAATTACATCAAGTTAACTTAGAAAATCTTTTCATTATAGCTTTTGAAGATCGGGGCATGGTCATAAATGTATCGAGAGAGATTAAAAAAATTAAAGACATTAATACCGAGAAAGTCGTGAAAGAGAAAATTAACGATAAAGGGTTAATACTTTTAATGGATGATGGAACTATTAAAGAATTGAACCTTAATATTGCTGAGAATTGCTCAAGGTGTTATAGAAAAGTACCGGTTATAGCTGATTTAAGCTTGAGTGATATTGGTTTACCCATTGATTCGGAAGAGATCATGCTAAAGGTTTATTCAGAAAAAGGAGCTCAAGTCGTGGAAAAGTCCGGCATTGATAAGAAGGATGTTCCTGGCGACATTAAATCCACGCATGAAGAAAAAATGAAATTAATAAAAGAAGAAGCGTTGAAGAAGCGAGAAAAAGATTTGGAAGAATGGCAGAACTTACCCCAAGAAGAAAAAATAGCCAAGTTGCAATCTTGTACCATGTGTGGAATGTGCATTAGAGGATGTCCAGTTTGTTATTGCGTGGATTGTATTCTACAAAAGAAACGCAAGGAAAAAATCATCAATAAAGAAACATATCAACTCACGAGAATTGCACATGTTGCCGATCGTTGCGTTGAATGTGGAAATTGCGACAACAATTGTCCACAACACCTACCATTGTCTCTATATTTCCAGTCTTTAAATGATGCTTTCAAGGAGAAGTTTAATTATACATCTGGCGAAAGTGTTGACGATATTCCATTTAGATCTGGTAAAGCAATAGCTCAAATGGAATTAGAAAAAATGTAATTTTAATTTTTTTAAATTTTTTAATTTTAAATTCAAATCATTCCTTTTTAAGATTTAATTTTTCCAGTTTAATTTTTACCCCGATCATGCATCATGGGCAATGGTACGGGTTCTTTTTCTAAGGTAGAATGGACCATTAAACGTTTATCTTGTTTCTTGTCTCGTTTCATTAATTCTCGCATTTCCTTTGATATGATTGAATTATCCATTCCCATAGAATGCAACATTTCAAGACCATTCATTATTACAGTTTTAACAAATCGAGGTAAATTCTTGAACATCCAATTAAATTTACCTATAGGATTACAATATCTCATGGCAGCAGTTCTAATCCAATCTCCACTGAGATAAAAAGCAGAGTAAGCTTCTGCGACAAGTTCATACATCTCTTTTACTGATAATTGTTCCGTTTTCATCATCGGATGGAACAAGTCATAATATTTATAATCATGAGTCGCAATCATTCCTTTCTGTTTCATCTCTTCGAAAAATACGGTTCCTGGAAATGCTGTAATGGGCGTGAATTGAGCACATGTTAACTTAAGGGATCTTGCAAATTGAATGTTTTCTCTCACCATCGACTTAGTTTCGCCAGGAAATCCAATAATTAATCCCCCAAAGATAGAAATCCCCCTATCTTGCAGCATGGAAACAACTTCTTTAATCATTTTTGGGGTGGTATTTTTTTTATTCATTGCATTTAAACTCTCTTGATGGACAGATTCTATGCCCAGAAAAACTTGTCTCATGCCCGCTTCATGCATTAAATCAATTAACCAAGGGTTTCTATAAAGTGTATCTACTCTTGATTGACAAGAGAAATATATTTTATTTGAAACTCCTGACTTGATGATGGTTTCGAGTATCTTTTTAGTGCGCTTTACTTGTATGGTGAAATTATCCTCGCAAAAGAAAATAAAATCATTATGCCAATCGATATCGTAAATTTCTTGCATTATTCTTTTTACGCTTTTTGTCCGATAACCTGTTCCCTTGTATGGATCTCTCCACATTTTATGAATGCAGCAAAACTTACATGAGTGTGGGCAACCTCTAGAAGTTTCCATTTGAGCAACTCTTGCCCCTAAATAAATGTATTTTTTATCTTCAAGGAGATCCCTTCTAGGTAATGGAAAGTTATCCAAATTAGGTTCAAGCATTCTATCTCTATTATGCTTTACATTACCATCACTCGTTTTATAACTCAACCCATCAATCTCTCTTATAGAAGAACTTGCTGGTTTTTTATCCAAGTAGTCGATCAACTCCTTGAATGTATGCTCACCTTCTCCCCTGATAACATAATCTACATTTTCATCCTTAATAACGTAATCAGGGTCTAATGTAGGATGATAACCGCCAAGTATTGTAATACAACCCTGTCCCTTAGCAAGTTTAGCAACTTCTAATGCATGAGATATTTGTGGCGTCATTGAAGTAATTGCTACCACATCATTTCGATTTAATAATCGCTTAAATTTTGTTTCATCAAATTTATGTATCTTAAAATCAAATAGTGTAGCTTCATGCTCCGGCACCATTGCCGCAATTGAAACCAAATTTAAAGGAGGGGCCTTAATTATTGCATCCAAACCAGATTGGAGTTTAGCAGGATTTA
>CAZIEC010000175.1:0-5136 GCA_964538145.1 uncultured archaeon | reverse complement strand
ATAATAAATTTATATGTCTGATAGATATTAAGATTTATATTTTACAATATAACTTGTGATGATATTTAAAAGTTTTATTATGAAAATTAATATTATGAGTAAATTATGAAAATTAATTGATATTCCAAAATCTAATCTAATGGTGTTAAGTTGATATAAGTATTCGTTAAATCTAAATACTTGATTATAATATAATTTAGTGGTTTGAATTACATGGTTTAAAGCAAAATTTTAGGAATAAAACAATGAATTTTAAATACTTTTTTAGTTATCTTTATTTTAATACGATTCTTAAGAAATTATTATATCCACTTAATTATTATAAATCAGAATAAAAAATATTGAGGCATATCGAATGATTCAAGGTATTTTAACTTTCCAATTTAAATTGAATCTAAATGAAGACACTGGAGAAATTGACCCAGAATTTAGCCCCATCCAATTAATATTTCAAAATGAAAATTTTAACGAGGAAAATTATACAGAATTAATTTCTGAGAATGATATATTTGGAACATTTTATCAACATACTGTAGGTATATATAGTATTAAATACGGCTTTAGTAATTTTTATGAAGGTAGGTTAAAGGATACTCCTTATCAAGTTCTTTCGTATTTCAAGCAAATTCCAGATGGCACGCAATATTTAGCAATTTCAATTTTCGAATTAGATGATGAAATAGAGTTGTTTGAAGAAATAATCAAGGATACCGCCAAACGTTTGAGCGATATTTTTGAACGATTGGCTAAAGCTAAAACGACCAAGCAATTAGATTTGATAACAAATATAAACATCAGATTAAAAAATGAATTGAAATATGCCATTTTTCAAATTGAGAGATTGAGCAACCTAGATAAGCTACAAAAAACGGCTCTTATCTTTAAAAGTGATGAAAGATTAAAAATACTCGAGATTTTAAGGGAACGACCAATATCTCGAAAAGAGTTAAAAACTTATATCGAAAAAATGAAACCTAATGCTAATTTAGACATATTATTAAGACCCTTTTTGGAATTAAACTTAATTAGACGAGATTGGATCAAGGGTGAGAAAGATAAAAAAACGGGAATTATTAAGGATCAAGGAGAATATCTATTTTTGATAAAAGACATTCTTTTTGCAAGAGTCCCTAATGAAAGATTATTAAAACACTTTAAAGATACAAATAACGAACTTTTGGAACCTTTCAAGCAAAAGACCATTGAGTTTTTTTCCAAGTATGATCCATTAAATGAGCCAATTGAGGAAATTAAAAAATTAGCCACGATGTTGTTAAACCCTGACATTTATGATTTCTTCTTATTAATGCGCTCGAATCATTATCCTTTGGATAAGATACCCAAGATATTCTCCGAATTTGCTGTTACTGAAATATTACTGGATAACATGAAGAAATTAAACATCATTACAGAAATTACGGATAAAAATAAGCGCAAGTGGATATTACTTCTCACTGATATTCAGCCCATAACAATATTCCCAGAATACTTATTACCAAAGATTAGAGAGGCTTACCGAAATGAAAGTAATGATGGGAAGATTTCTTATGAAGTTGCCAAGAAAGCTTTAAATTTACTAGAAATATCTTATCCAGAGAAAATAACTTTTTAAATTGCATTTAATTAAATGGAAGTGGTAAATCACATGTATTTATTTAAGGATAAAGAGGAAATCGAAATTCCTTACACGTGTAAGTTATGTTTAAAAGAATTTAAGTTTAAAATAACTAAGCAAGAGTATAGGGATACTACAAAATTTCCTATCGTAAAAAAAATTGTTCATGGCGAGCCAGAACATGAATTAATCGTATATTTCAACCAATATTTAGAGGTAGAGAATTTTGAAATAAAGGAACTTCCTAAGGAAGCTCCTGTGTCTTATTCTGAAGAATTAACTAGACAAGTTTTAGGAGAATTAGGATTAAATGAAACTGAAATTGAGCTTTATTTCAAAATAACTGGTCGAGAAGCGGTTTCAATTGGTGAAATGGCACTTTTAATAAATCGACCAAAAGAAGAATGTGAAAAAATAGCAAAAAAGTTCGTTGAAAAGGGATTATTTAAAGAAATAATTGGAGCTAAACCACATTATACAGCTCTGCCTCCATATGCGGCATTAGTGAGTCAATTAAAGAAATTTCATGAATACATCTCCCATATTAAAGAAAAATTGCCTGCTCAATTAACGCAATCATTTAAAAAACTCGAGGTTGAAGCGGAGAAACTGGAAAAAACATCAGAATCCTCGGAATTAATTAGCAAGTTAAAGGACTCAATGCTTTCTCAGATCCATAGTCAGAAAAAAGAATTTGAAGAAACAATGGCGGTCATGGACCAAATAAAGAATATTACCGAAGAAATATCGAGCTTAGAAGGATATACAGAAAAACTCATGAGTACTCAAGCTTCAGACTTGTCCAAGCAATTTGAAGATATAAATGAAAGAACAAATAAGATCATAAAAGAACAAGTTCAACAACTAAAAGACCAATTCAGTAATATAAAGTCAACCGTTTCTGAAAACCTTCAAAAATTAAGACTCGGAGTTATTAGGCAAGCTGTAGATCAAATGATCGAAAAAATAGTTGATAAGCGCTTGGAGGATATTGTCAATAATGTAAATATCCAATTAAGTGTCAAACAATTTGCTCTAACCGATGAGCTTAAAAAATTTTCACAAGGTCTTAATGCACAGGTATTAGAAAAGTTAAGAGAATCCATTAAAAACACTCTTAATAATTTAAAAGGCTTGAAGTTGAAGAAGGATGAGGATAAGGACAAGATCTATGAAACCTTAACTGAGGATTTTGACAAAGCTGTAAAATTAGCTGAAGAAAGGATTGAAAATATTTCTGGTGGAGTTTTTGAATGGTTTGGAAACATAAGAAACATTTTTTCGGAACAAATCGTTTCTACGCTTGAAACAACGCTAAATGACATTCTTAAAAAATTGGAAGTATCAGAAAAAGTCACTAAAGAATTCTGGGAGCAAGCAAAACAGCGAACAGGGCTTACAATGAAAGATATTTGGTTCATAAGGTCGATGGAGAGTGCTAAAGCCCACATAAATGAAGAAATCACTAAAGCAAAAATGAGAGTATTGATAATTGCGCCTAATATTACTGATATTAATATTGATGCTATAAAAAGTAGACCATCCCATATCAATTTTCGAATTGCAACATACTTTGACCTCACAAATCCCAAGCACGCGAAAATAATCACTGAATTAGACAAATTAGATAATGTTGACTATAGATTTAGGCATTTGCAAAATCTCTGGGGAATTAATCGAGATTACGAAGAAGTTATAGTATGTGTATTGTCCAAAGCAGAAATAAGGGGAGAAACAGTAATTGAAATCGCGGGTATTGGAAGTATAATTGAAGAACACATCAAAATTTTTGTTCCAATCCTAGAAGAAGCTTGGATGAATGCTAAAAAAGAGATAATTCATTCCATAAAGTCAACTTTGACGAAAACTATAGAGCCTTCAGTTCCAGAAATTGAAAAGAAACCAGAAATAAAACCTAAAGAAGTTGAGCCTAAAATAGAAACACCTTCCGTGCCAGAACAAGTAGAAGAACCTTCTAAAGCTCCTACACCTCCTTCACATGCAATACCTACAACCGAACCTGAAACGATTAAGATTGAACCAAAAATAAAAATTCCTGCCGAAGAACTTAAACCAGGAAAAGAAATTGAAGCTATAGAAAAAGAAATTCCCCCAGTTAAAGAAACAGCAATTATCGATACTGGAGCTGGGTTAAAAGAGCAATTTCAATCAATTTATAATAATATAGAAAACTTAACAGGTATAGAATTATCACGAGCCTTAGATATGTTCCAATCGGAATACATCAAAAGAGAGGGATATAGTAGCGTTTTAAAAAATATTCAAGCTACAAGTCTAGCACTTAAAGGTAAGAATTATATATTATCCCAACCAGAGAAGGAAGATCTTAAAAGAAAAATGCTTTTCTGGAAGCAAAAATTTAATTTTAATTAATTCGAAAATAAAATTTATTCTTTTTTTAGTGGGAAATATCATTGTCCTTTATAATTTATTTTTATCCATTTTTTATTTTTGACTTTAACCATTCTTGCCACATGAATACTATTTGATTAGTATATTTATTTTCAATGCTTAATTTTCAATCACATGGTACAAGAGTTAATTACAACAAGAACGACGAAAATTTATGACTTTTTACATCATGTTGATTTAAGGGCTTATGGAACCTCGAAGATGCTCTCTGTTTATATTGGAGAGTTTGATGATTGCAACATATTATTCGATTGCGGGTCTTCTTTAGATACTAAAAAACTCCTAAGATATTGTAAAAATAATAAACTTTCTTTAAAGTCATTCAAATATCTTATTACTTCTCATCATCATTTTGATCATAATGGTGGATTACATCAAGTATATAAGGAAATTAAAAAATATAACCCCAAAGTTAAGATATTAACAAATCAAAAAACAAAAGAATTGCTGAACGATTTTGAATCTCATTTAAATCGTGCAAGAAGGACTTATGGTAATTTAGTTGGAAAAATGGAATGCATTGAAGAAAATGCCTTCCAAATAATCAAACCAAGTGAAAGATTTAGTGCTGATATGAATGAGCTTGAAATATTGGATGAGTTCCAAAAAAATGGCAAAAAAATAGGTTTAGTAATATTTAATACACCCGGTCATACCCCAGATCATCAGAGTCCAGCATTAATAGAAGATAATACAATGAAATTTATTTTTTGGGGAGAAGCAGTTGGTACTATTTATCATTCATCAAAATTATTGACAATGCCTACTTCAATGCCAATCTATTATGACCATGATAAATACATGAAGACCTTAAAAAATTTAAAGAAACTAAAACCAGTTAAGGCTGGTTTTTCTCATTTTGGAGTAGTTAATGGTGAAAGTAATGTAAGAGAAATTTTATTGGAACATGAATCATTCATGAAAGAATTTCGAGAAAGAATCGTAAAATATTATTCAGAGCGACCAGAAACGCGATATGTTGTTAATAAAATAACTCCATTTTTAATTAAAAGAACGGATTTACCAGTTGAGGATAATCCTGTCTTTAATGGTATTATCTTGGGAATCGTTTATGGAATGATGATAGA
>CAZIEC010000174.1:0-5178 GCA_964538145.1 uncultured archaeon | reverse complement strand
TGCGCCGAGCGGGAATTGAACCCGCGTCGCAAGGTTGACCCATTAGCTACGCCAGTTAGCCATGATTGGCAACCTTGCATACTTTCTAGGCTATGTAGGCTTACCACTATACGATCGGCGCATTGAACAATTTATTTCTATTAAAATAAATATTTTAAAAAATTAAAACTTAATCAATTCATTCTTTTTGACTATTACATTCATTAAATATTTATTAATGAATAAAATTAAACATTCATGGGCAATAGTGAGAGCAATAATATATTCTTTATTTTTAGATCATAATTTTTTTGGAAATAAAGATACAGTTTGCTTTAATTCGTGCGTTGCTATAAATTCTTCCAATTCTGCCAAGTTAGATGGCAGCCCTTCTCTGACGCCAACCTCCATCGATTCTAGCGAAGATAAAGCAGTTGCTATTTTTGTAGCCTTTTCAAGCGAGAAACCTTCTAATTCTGAAATCAACAAGCCAGAAAGAAACGCATCACCAGCACCAGTGGTATCTTGAACTTCAACATCATAAATTCCGCTTTTAACAATCTTTTTCCCATCGCTCACGATGGAGCCTTTAGCACCATTGGTAATAGAAACGATTCTAGGACCTAATTCATGAATTTTTTCCATTGAGTGAATTGAATCGTGCTCACCGGTTAGAGCTTCTGCTTCTTCAAGGTTCATGGAGGCTACATCTGAAGCAGCTATTAAGGTTTTTGCCCACTTTGGATTATTTCTGATAATCGAAATGCTTGGAGCAGCAAACACGCGCCCACCATTTTCTTTAGTTAATTTAATTGCTTTTTCAATAGCGCGACAACCATTTTTGGATGTTAATGAAGACCAGGCAAATGCTTTAAGCCCTTCAAATAATTCCTCCTTCACGTGCTTGGGCGTGATGAGGTTATTGGCCCCCTTGTAAGCCAGGATGCTTCGATCTTTTCCCCATTCAGTTTTTAATATGACAGAAAATGCCGTATTATCCTCATCAGTTTGCTCGATATACGAGAGTTCCACGCCTCTTTTTTTCAAATCTTCTAAACATATTTCAGCAGAGAAATCTTTTCCAATTACTCCCATATAAACTGTTTTTAATCCAAGCATGGCGCAATCAGCAGCAATATTTGCTCCAGACCCTCCTGGTACGAATCTAACGCTATCAACATTCAATTTTCTGCTGTACTCTATTGCTGTATATTTTTTCACTATATCTTTGTCGAATAACTCGAATCTCAAGATATCTTTTACTTGAATGATACAATCAAGAGTACAGCTTCCTATAGTTATTAAATCATATTGGTTAGACATGTTAAGACCATATCTTGTAATTGGTAATAAGAATAAGATAAGATAAGTACTATTACTTTAAATATTATCTATTTAATCTTTTAAAAATATTTGGAACGATTTAAAAGACTAATCTTTTGATTTAAGTTTATTTAGTTGTTCCTCTAGTTCTTTAATCTTACCATCAGATTCTACTTCTGGTAGGGCTTCACCAGCCTCTACTTGAATTTCAGCATCGATTTCTCCAAGTACTTCTTTCACTTGGTCATCGGTTACAGCGGTATCAATAGTCATGTTATTTATTCCATCAGAAGTGATTTCTTGAGTTACTTCGAAGTCTTCCATATCAATACCGATTGAATCCATTAATTCCGTGAGTTGGGGTACTGATAATTGTGTCTTAAGCGCTTGAAGGCTTACTGCGATGCCTTGCATGATATCTGCAACATCTTTAACTGCACTTGCTTGTTCGAGCTTGAAAACAAGGCTTTCCAAATTAGTTCTGAAATGATCAATTGCTCTTGCTTGTTTTTTTACTTGAAGGTAATTTCTAGCATGAAATTCGGAACCCTCCATGTCTCCTTGCTTTCTCAAGCGCACGGCTTTATCTCTTGCGAGTTTAGCCGTCATTTCCATTTTCTTTATTTGTCTCATCAGGCGCTTGTTAAAAACCTTTAATTTCACGATGGCTGATCTGACATTATCGCTTTTTCTACCACCAGAAAGCCATTTACTCAAATCTTTAAGGAATCCCATTTTAATCCAACAAAGTTTAATGTGTTTTATATAATATAAAAAAATTCAAGGTTATATAATTTTTTGTAGTCCAATTTCTTGGATTTTTCGGTTTTAAGAAAAGCTTGAAATAAATAAAAGTATTAATTAACAAAAATATTGCATAATAGATTATAATATAAATATTAAGAATTTTATAAATTACTTAATTAACTTGAAGGAAAGATCTCATGTCAAGTGTCGATAGTAAATTATATCAATACGCCGTGAAAGAGGCACAAGAAGCTGTTGCTCTTGATGAGAAAGGGCAGTATAGAAAAGCCATTAACAAGTATCAAAGAGCAGCAGAAATTCTCATACAATTCGTTAAATTTAATAAGAATCCAATGATGCGAGAAAGATGTAAGAAACAAATAGATCAATACTTAAGGCGAGCACAAGTTCTTAAAGCGCATTTGAGTGGTTCGAGTCCGAGAAGTTCATCTGCTCGGGGAATGGGAGATAAAGGTTCTAAAGGAGATAAAGGCGATCAAATATCTCCAAGATCAGAAGAGGAGCAAGAACTGCTAGATACAATATCCAATACCATTTTAACAGAATCTCCCGATGTAAAATGGACAGATATTGCTGGATTAGATAATTGCAAACAAGCACTTAGAGAAGCAATAGTATTACCGATATTAAAGCCGGAACTATTCACTGGAGCTCGAAAACCGTGGTCTGGAATCTTGCTTTTTGGACCCCCTGGCTGTGGAAAAACACTTTTAGCTAAAGCAGCTGCTACCGAATGTAAAGCAACATTTTTCAGCGTATCTTCTGCAGATTTACTTAGCAAGTGGTTGGGTGAAAGTGAAAAGTTAATCAGTTCCTTGTTCAGGCTTGCTCGATTAAAAGCTCCAAGTTTAATATTCATGGATGAGATTGATTCCATTGCTACAAAACGGGGCGAGGGCCACGAGGGTGGAGGTGAAAGGAGAGTTAAAACTCAATTATTAAGTGAGATACAAGGGATTAGATCTAAACCTGATAAACCCATGTTAGTATTGGGAGCTACTAATCGCCCTTGGGATCTTGATGTTGCCATGCTGAGTAGGTTTGAAAAAAAGGTTTATGTTCCATTACCCGATTTGCAAGCAAGAATAGGTATATTTAAAATTCACACTGCTGGAGTTAATTCTGCTTTAACCGAGGAAGACTATGTTGAATTAGGAGTTCGTAGCGAGGGTTATTCTGGAAGAGACATATCTAATGTTTGTCGGGAAGTAATAATGATGCCCATACGTGAACTGGACATGAGCGGTTTATTAGAAGATTCGAGCAAGGAAGTTGTTGTAAGAGATATTACATTAGAAGATTTTAAGAAGTCTCTTAAGAAAGTAAAACCCATGACAACTAAAAAAGAGCTCGAACATTATAGAAGATGGGCAGAAGAATTTGGAGAAATGTGAGCATATATTGGTGATTATTCAGGATGGAACGTCAAAGAGAAAAGCCAAAAGAAAAAGTTAAAGTAAGGGTAGAAGAACAAGAAGAAAAAGATATAGAGACCCTGAAAAGAGAGCTTCAAAAACTTAAAGAACTAAAAAAACAAAGAGAACAACAAGAAACAAGTGAAATGCAACAAGAAGATACTGCTAGCGATATAGAAAGTAGATTGGACAAGATTGAGGATTTCTTGACCAAAGATATGGCAGAAGTAGGAGAAAAGCAATATTTAACTGAAGCCAAAGAAATTGAAAATGAATTAGCCAAACTCGAGCTAGAAATAGCTGGAGAACACGGAGTTATTGCAAAAGAGATATCTACTTATGAATTACTTTTGAATGAATATCCATGGCTTGAAGAGAAACGATACATATTCATGTATTCCATTCCTAATAAAAAGAAAAATTTAAGAGATTTCGAATCCTGGAAGAATGAATGGGCTAAAGTTTTATTTGATTATGCTAGATTTGCTATATTGCACATCCTTTACTTAAGAAAACTCCAGACCATAAAACCTTTTTCAAAATTTGATGATCGAGAAAAAGCATTGAAAATTATTGCTCAAACTTTAGTAGAAAAAAAACAAGCTGAATGGTTATCCAAGAGTAAAGAAAAATTAAGAGTTTATTGGAAATCTCTGGATAATTGGGCTGAAGAAATTTATGAATGGGCAAAAGAAATATCACCTCTCGAACCTATCTTGATTTTTGAAATACGAGAATCTGATAGAGATTTTAAAGATCTTCCAGAAGAAGATTTGATAAAAATATTTAAGATTTTGGAAAAAAGTCGCAAGGGAAAGATCATAAAGCTAGATGATGGACAAATCTCTTTTAAGATAAAGGTCGAATAGAAATCCAAATTAAGAAAATTTTTTAATCCTAATTCTTTAAATTTTTAAATGGATGGAAAGAACCACTGCTTGCCTTTTAAATAAGATTCTGTATATCTCGCAATTCCACTTTTTTCTAAAGATTTCAATGCTTTTAACGCCCTATCTTGAGACCAATCTAAAGCAACACACACATCTTCCAACGTGATATATCCCTTATCTTTAGCTACCTCGATGACCTTCTTTTCATCAGAGGTATATTGGATGGGAAAGAATCTTATCATTAATGCCCCTTTTTCTAATTCAACAATATCATCAATTACTCCTTCTTTTTTGAGAATTTTCATTGCTTTTATTAAATCTTTTAGCTTAACTACACCTTTAAGGATACCTGAATGAACTAACTCAAAAATTTCAGTAATTGGAACTAAACCTGCTCCAATTTCTTCTTTTTGCATTAAAACTCTCTGATATGCTAACATCCCTAATTTTTCATGGTCAATTCTAGAAAATTTTTGAAGAACATCATTCTCAGTTATTTGCTCAGTAAAAATTCTCGAAGTGGGAATATTGTATTTTTTCTGCAACTCTTTAACTTCTTTTTTTAGTTCTGGCGTGAGCGCTAATAGGACGCCATGCCTTTTTGCTAACTCTCTCAACCGATCCTTGGTAAAACTCTCCGTCAACGCTTTAGCTTCCATTTCTTTTATCCTTAGCTCCGCAGCCTTCTTCTTTATTGCCTCCTTTAAATCAATTTCATCTTCAATTTTTCGAATTCCCATGTATTAATCCCATTCATTTTTAATATCCTTATTGATTAATAATAATCAAGACTCTTATTTCTT
>CAZIEC010000173.1:0-5306 GCA_964538145.1 uncultured archaeon | reverse complement strand
AATATTAATAATAAGAAAGAAGAATCATTATCAAGAAAATATTTTAAGAAATTAGTCCTCATATTAATGTTAGTTCAAATTTTAGATACATATTCGACAATTTTTCCAGGTTCAATTCCGTCATTTATTGCTAATGAATTTTTACTAGGGTTTTCTAAAGAGGAACAAAATTCTATAATGTCATTTGCGGGATCAATCGTATCAATTGGAATGTACTTCCTGTTTTTTAATCAGTATTTGGCTGATAAATTAGGAAGAAAAAAAATGTTAGCCATTACCGTTTTTGGTATGGGAGTAGCTACTCTTGGCATGTTTCTTTCAATCAATTATATAATGTACATGTCATTTGTATTCTTTCTCTATTTCTTTTTCAGCAGTGATATTTGGTTAATATATATAAACGAAGAAGCTCCATCAAAAAAAAGGGCGTACTATTCAAACCTTCTTCTTACTGTGGGCTTAATTGGTTCGATTCTAATGGTTACTTCTAGAATTCTTTTTGTTTCTGAAGCAAATCCTTTTTGGAGGGGAATGACCTTTGTTCCGATGATTTTAGGTTTTTCATTAACTCCAATAATTCTAACAAAATTAAAAGAAAGCTCTCGATTCTTGGAAATTAAAGATGATCTGAAAAAAAGATCTCTCATTAAAGATGTTAAAGCACTTTTTAAAGTGGAAAATAAGAGATCTTTTAAGGTAATTTTAATAATGTCTTTTTGTTATGGTTTTTCTGGCGTATTCATGGGGTTATTTGAAAAATATATTGCTGATATTAAGGCTCTCCCCCAATTTTCGGTATCGATCATTTTTTTACTAACAACCTTCATGGTAATTATCGCATACATAGTTAATGGATTTCTTGGGGATCGAATCGGAAGAAAACCTCTATTATATTTATGGGCCGCTTTATTACCACTTTCGGTTACTCTTTGGACAATAGGGGCGACTATTCCGGAAAATACATTTATTATTGTACTTTTCAGTTATTCATTGACTCACATATCCTATTGGGGACTATTAGGTATTTTAAGGTTAATTGCAATTGAGATATTGCCAACAGATAAAAGGGGGACTGGTATTGGGTTAAGAAGCCTTTCAGGGTCAATTGGAGGTACCGTAGGATTATTAGTTAGTAGTGGATTAATTTTAATTGTTGGATTAGGAACTACTTTTATCATTGTTTCTTTAGCAAATTTAATATTGATTCCATTGGGAATCATTTTCATTAAAGAGACTAAAGGAGTAGATTTAAAGTTCATTAAATAAACCTTGATTTTATTTTTATTTTGTTAGGCTTTAAGAATTTGAACTAATTTATAGTTACATGAAAAATTTTAGAGAAGATATCCGAATTATAAGAAATTAGAGTAAATTAATTATTAATAAAACATCATTTTTTGATAATATAATAAGACTTTATAAAAATAATAGATTCTTTAAAATAATTGAAAAAATATTAGATAATTATCTGAGACCTAGTAAATCATAATTATAGAATAATTAGGATATTAACGATGAGAGATTTAATAATTAAAAATGGAATTGTATATGATCCATTAAATAACATTGACGGTGAAAAAATAGAAATTCACATAAAAGACGGCAAGATCGTTGATAAAGTTGATGGAGATGCAAAAGTAATAGATGCATCTGGCATGATCGTATTGCCTGGTGGCGTTGATATTCATTCTCACATTGCTGGAGCAAAAGTTAATGTAGGTCGTGCCCTACGACCAGAAGATAAAGTATCAGAATTTAATGAAGCACATACTAAATTAACTAGAGCTGGAACCGGGTATAGTGTACCATCTACTTGGGTTACAGGATATAGATATGCCAAATTAGGATTTACGACCGTTATTGAACCTGCAATGCCTTTGTTGGAAGCAAGACACACTCATGAGGAATTTTTAGAAATACCTATAATAGACAAAGCAGCATTTCCGCTTTTTGGAAACAATTGGTTTGTAATGGAATATATTCGTGAAAAAGAATTTGAAAAATTAGCTGCTTATATTAATTGGATTTTACAAGTTACCAAAGGTTATGCTATAAAAATCGTCAACCCCGGTGGAGTTGAAAATTGGACTTGGGGTAAGAATGTAAATTCTTTAGACGATCACGTGCTTCATTTTGATGTAACTCCAAGAGAAATTGTAGAAGGTCTAGCCACTGCAAATGAAATGCTTGGATTGCCTCATCCTATTCACGTCCATTGTAACAATTTAGGGCATCCTGGTAATGTTGAACATTCTATTGAAACAATGAAAACCGTTGAAAAAATTAAACCCAAAGGAGAAAGAGAAGTAGTAATGCACATTACTCACTGCCAATTTAATGCTTATGGTGGTACAAACTGGAATAATTTTGAGTCTGGTGCTTCAAAAATAGCAGAATATCTTAATTCCCATAAACATATTTCTATTGATGTGGGACAAGTAATTTTTGGAAAATATGCCACTACCACAATGACCGCAGACGGACCTTGGGAATTTGCCTTACATCATTTGGGAGGGATGTCAGCTTGGGGTGCCAAGCCAGGAATAAAATGGGTAAACGGACAAGTTGAAGGAGAATCTGGTTCTGGGGTCGTTCCTTATTTCTTTAGTCCAAAAGTAGCTGTAAATGCCATTCAATGGGCAATTGGTCTAGAATTAGTACTTTTAATGAAAAACATGTGGCAAATCTTCTTAACTACAGATCATCCCAATGGAGGGCCATTTACATCATATCCGCAAGTCTATCGCTGGCTAATGGATAAGAAAAGTAGAGATGATGTACTTTTAAATCAATGCTCAAAGAAAGCAGCAACACAAACACAATTAAAAGATATCGACCGTGAGTTAACCATCAATGAGTTATGCATCATCACGAGAGCCGGAACAGCAAAAAGTTTAGGCTTAAAAGATAGAGGACACTTGGGAGTTGGAGCTATTGGAGATGTCTCGATATATAAGTTAGACCCAGATAAAATGGATGGCCATGCTATTGAAAAAGCTTTTACACAAGCAGCATATACAATAAAAGAAGGGCAAATCATTGTAAAGGATGGTGAAATCATGGCTACGCCTTCTGGTACTTTATTAGTAGCTAAAGGACAAATTTCTGATTCTTCAATGGAAACGATGTTAGAGGAAATTAAATTAAAGTGGAGAGACCATTATAGCATTAATTTTAACAATTATGCAGTGCAAGATGTTTATACTCCAAAAGTAAAATTGGTAAATGGTACTTAAGATAATTTTATTTATTTTTTTTATAATCGTTTAAGGAGCAGACTTATTTTTTAATTTTTGATAAAAACAAGCATGATAATTAATATTAAAACAAAAAGAAAATTAGCATGTTATGAAAAATAATGGTTTTCTTTAACTTAATTTTTTGTCTTCAACAGTAATTCCAAGCTCCCGCATTTTTTCTCTAATTGAATCACTTAAGTCGAAGATTTTCCTACGTCTTAGTTCATTTCTCATTTCATTAATGATCTCAATTAGCGAATTTATTAGCTTATCCTTTTCGGTAAATTGCTCAGATATTACTCCTTTAAGTTGTTTTTCGATATCAGGAAAAATCCCAAAGATATTTTCTAACTCTTGAATGAAGTTATCAAATTCTCTTTTAAAAATATCATTTATTTCAACTTTTTCTTCTAATATTTTCTTGTTTAATTCTCGGAATAGAGATAATATACGTGCTGTTGCTACTGGCGTGTTAAAGTCATCATCCATGGCATCAATGATATCTTTTCGAGCATTGTTTAATAAAGTAATTAAATCTTTAACTCTATTTGGTTGGGCTTTCTCATTCGTGTCTAATTCTCGAATTCTCTTTATTGTATTTAATAACCGTTGATAAGTTTTTCTTGCTTGTTCAAGGTTTTCCAATGTATAATTTATTGAACTTCTATAATGAGATGTAATTAAAAACCAGCGTATCACCATTGGATCATAATTTTTTAATATATCTGAAACCAAGAAAAAATTACCTAGGCTTTTAGACATTTTTTCATTATCTACGTTCACGAATCCATTATGTAAAAAATATCGAGCAAAGGGTTTTCCTGTATAAGACTCTGACTGAGCTATTTCATTTTTATGGTGTGGAGATTTTAGATCCTGCCCTCCACCATGAATGTCAATCGTTTCACCAAGAAAATTCAAGACCATTGCTGAACATTCAATATGCCATCCAGGTCTTCCTTTTCCCCATGGACTCTCCCAATACGGTTCTCCTTCTTTCATTTTTTTCCACAGTGCAAAATCTCGTGGATCTAATTTATCTTCTCCGTATGCAGTATCCTGATCCGTTAAATAACCTTCTTCGATTTCTTCAGTGGTTTCTTCTTTAACATTTTGAAATATAGTATCATATTTAGGGAATGATTTAACTGAAAAGTAAACAGAACCATTTCTCTCGTAAGCATGTCCCTTTTCTATTAAAACTTCAATGAACTTTATAATAAATGGAATGACTTCTGTCGCCCTTGGATTCATTGTTTCCTTTTTAACATTTAATTTTTGCATTATTTCTTCATATTCTTGGATATATTTCTCGCTCAATGTCTTGTAATCAATTCCTAGCTCATTCGATCGCTTTATAATCTTATCATCTATATCTGTATAATTTTTGACAATTCTTACATCAAATCCCTTATAAAGCAAGTATCTATGTACTAAATCAAAAGCTATAGCAGATTTAGCATGTCCCAAATGAGGACTATCATATACTGTTGGTCCACAAACGTACATTTTGACCTTGTTATCTTCCAATGGCTTGAATTCTTCTTTCTTAAAGCTAAGACTGTTATATACTATCATTTTAATCGAACTTTTTATCTAATCATTTTTTATTTGTATATATTGTTATCTCTTTATTATAATAATTATAATATTCCTCAAATCTACATGAATAAAAGATGTTATATCTTTCTTATATTTTAGCTAAAAAAATGATCGCCCTTGAGAATTCTACAGCTAAAAACTGGTGATTCTACAAGCATATTTAAAATAATTATTAAATTCATGTGATAAATTTATTGCTTTATCAATAATCCAAAAATATCGAAAATTATATTGCAACCTAAAAACCCCATTATTAAAAAACTTTATAAGTTGAAGCCAGCGGAGGGATTTGCACCCTCGAATAACGGCTAACTACAAAAAGTTAACATTCTGCAGGCCGCCTCCTTAACTACTCGGATACGCTGGCATTTAAAATCACTATTTTTAAATGAATGAAACATGAATTTTAATTTTTATCATCTTAAATTGAATTAAAAAGAGTTTAAAAAATTCAACTTGAAAATT
>CAZIEC010000172.1:0-5370 GCA_964538145.1 uncultured archaeon | reverse complement strand
CTTTTGAAGATTTTGAAGTAAGTGCTAGCTTCCCAACTACATATGGAAATACCATTGAAAATTTAAAATCAGCAGTTAAAGGAGAAGATTATGAATATCAAGAATTGTACCCTGAAATAGCAGATACCGCAGAAAAGGAAGGATATTCTCATATTGCTGCCAGAGTTAGAGCAATTATAAAGGCTGAAAAACATCATTCTGAACGATATGGAAAGCTTCTCAAGTTGATAGGAGATGATGCCTTTT
The DNA here is from genome assembly GCA_964538145.1 of uncultured archaeon. Taxonomy (GTDB): domain Archaea; phylum Asgardarchaeota; class Lokiarchaeia; order Sigyniarchaeales; family SOKP01; genus SOKP01. The sequence goes on along the minus strand of CAZIEC010000172.1, from coordinate 5,124 downwards.
TCAAGAGGGGTAAAAAAATAGTCTGGATATGCATGGAATGTGGATACGAAGTTGAATTAGATGAGCTTCCAGAAGACTGGAAATGCCCTTCATGTGGACATCCACGTGCTTATTTTAGAAAAAAATGTGAAGATTTTTAAAAAATAGAGGTGTTCTCAATGAACGTAAAAGATATTTATAAATGTGAAATCTGTGGAAAAGTAATTGAAATTGAAAAAGGTGGTGCACTAGATACCATTTGCTGTGGTCAACCAATGAAATTAATGGAACCAAAAACAGCTGAATGGTCTAGTGAGAAACATGTTCCAAAAATTACCATAAATGGGGATGAAGTAACTGTTGATGTAGGAATCTCAATGGGAACCCCCCATCCAATGACAAGCGAACATTGGATAATGTGGATTGAATTAATTGAAAAAGATGGAACATCTCACCGTAAATATTTAAATCCTGGGGATGAACCAAAAGCTATCTTTTATATAAAGAATGCTGAAGGAGCATGGGCTCGGGAATATTGCAATATCCACGGATTATGGAAAGGAACTCAATAATATAAGTAAAATTTTTATTTTTTCACTTATTTTTTTTGTATTTTTTTTAAATTTTATTTCAGAATAAAAAGATAATCTGAACTTTAGCTAAATAATTTAAATTGAATAAGTTTGTTAATTCATGTTAAAATTATGTTAACTAAAAAAATTAAAAAAAGAAGTTAAGAAATTATTTTTTATCACTTTTAAAAAGTGGGGGCATTGCGTGCTTATATTGCTTCATTACAAACCTAGAAATAATTATTCTTTGAATTTCACTAGTTCCTTCATAAATTTGATATAATTTTGCATCTCTAAACAATTTTTCTACGGGATAAGTACGAAGATATCCAAATCCACCAAAAATTTGAATTGCTTCCATTGTAACCTTCATTACTATATCTGAAGCAAATGCTTTAGCAACTGATGAGCTTAAATTATTATCAATACCTTGATCAGCTTCCCAAGCAGCTTTATAAGTTAATAAACGGGCAGCCTCGATATCCTTGTACATTTCAGCAATCTTGAATTGTATTGCTTGATACTTTCCAATTTCTCTTCCAAAAGCTTTTCTTCTATTCGCATAATCAATTGCATATTCCATCGCAGATCGAGCACATCCAACAGCAAAAGCACCAATGGCAGGTCTAGTATGAGCAAATGTTAGCATTGCTAAAACAAAACCTCTTCCTGGTTTTGCAAGAACATTTTCTTTTGGTATTCTAACATTCTTGAGACCTACAGCAACCGTATTAGACGCTCGCTGACCTAATTTTGGAATGTGTTTTCCTAATCTTACGCCCTCGCTTTTTGCATCTACAATAAATGCTCCAATTCCTTTGTGCTTTTTTCCGGGGTCAATAGTTGCAAACACTATAATATAATCTGCAAATCCGCCATTTGTTATCCAAAATTTATTTCCATTTAATATGTACTCATCGCCATCTTTTTCAGCCCGACATTTCATTCCAGCAACATCGGAACCCATGCTAGGTTCAGAAGTTGCAAATGCTATTAATTTAAAATTTTTTATGATGTCAGTTAAAATGCGTTCCTTTTGTTCTTCATTTCCACCAATGATTATTGGTTCTGCTCCAAGATTATTATCAAATATTGATGTAGCGATACCAGGACAAGCCGCGGATATTTCCTCAACTACAATGCAAGCATCCAAGAGTCCATATCCTGGTCCTCCATACTTTTTAGGAATTGCAAGGTTTAATAAACCTTCTTCATAAGCTTTTTTAATTACATCAATTGGGAATTCTTCTGATTCATCATACTTTCTAGCAACAGGTAATACCTCCCGGATTGCAAATTCTCTTGCTTTTTCTTGTAATTCTTTCTGTTTTTCTGTTAAAAAAAAATCCATGTTATTGATTCACATCTCATCCATTTTTTTTATTAATTTTTGTATGATATCCTTGAAATCTAATTGTTCTGGTCTAGGAACAAATTGTATCTCAATGCTTTCATCAACTACAACCATTCCAGCGGCTTCCATTTCTTTCTTAATTTCCTTCACGGCACCTCCGCCCCATCCATAAGAACCAAATGCAAATCCTATCCTATTTTTTGGTTTTAATCCTTTTTGATATGCCAGATATTCAGCTACAGTAGGATATAATCCATTATTCAAAGTGGGGCTTCCAATTAGAATAACTTTTGCTTTCATGGCTTCAGTTATTACATCTGAATAATCTGCCGTTGAAAGCTTGAATCTCTTAACAGGAATACCTTGATGTGTGAACTCTTTATAAAGGGCTTTAGCAATTTTCTCAGTACTTCCCCACATTGTATCATATATGATTAAAGCACTTTTTTCCTTGAAATCTGCACTTGACCATTTAGTATATGCCTCAACGATTTTTGACACGTGTGATCTCCAACATACGCCATGAGATGGACAGATATAATCGATTGGAAGAGCTCCAACTTTAGGAATCGCCTTTTTTATCAATCCTGATAAATGCAAGAGAATATTAGCATAATACTTTTCAGCCTCTTCCATTATTATTGAAATATCGTTTTCATCATCCCATCTCAATGATGTTGCTAAATGTTGTCCAAATGCATCATTAGAAAACAATATATTTTTTCCGTTGGAATCCTCCATGAATGAAATCATTGAATCTGGCCAATGTATCATTGGGATTGGAACAAAAGTAAATTTCTTGCCATTACCAATATCTAATGTGTCTCCTTCTTTAACAGCTCTGATTTCATTAAATACTTCCTTAGGAACAACTTCATGATAATGAAGTTCTAAAATTTGCTTTCCTCTTTCTGATGCGATGATTTCTGCATTTGGTAGATATTCTAATATTAAAGGAAAGGAACCAGAATGATCAGGTTCGACATGGTTTACTATATAATAGTCAATCTCTTTTGGATCGCATACTTCTCTTATACTTTTTAGGAAATGTTCGAAATATGGGTATTTTACAGCATCTATTAAAACCGTTTTTTCCCCTTTTACGATATAAGCATTGTAAGAGGTACCCCTATGCGTGCTATAGCCATGAAAATTGCGGACTTCCCAATCCACATATCCAACATAATAAACATCCTTCATTAATTCAACATGCAATTTTTATACACTTTTTTTAGGAATTCGTACTATGTAATACTTCTTTCTTTCTTTAAAAAATTTAATTTTTATTTTTTATAGATTCTTTCGATAATTCATTCTTTTAAAATAAATTTAGAGCTTAAAAGAATGATTTTTTTAAATGAAATTAATTAAAATTAAGAAATATTAAAAATAAATAAAAAAATTAAAAATCTACATTAATTTAATCCTCTATTTTCTCAAAAAAAGATTTGTCTACACCACAGACCGGGCAAACCCAATCATCGGGAAGGTCTTCAAATTTGGTTCCCTCCTTCTCTTCATCGTAGACATAACCACAAGCTTGACACTCCCATTTTGCGATAATAATCACCAATTAATTAAAATTTGTATTCATTGTTTGAAATTAATTTTAATTAGTTTTAAATCATATAAAAAAATTCCATTAATTTTTTATAAGAGAAACATCATGTCTTAATACTCGTCCTGGATGCTTGCGGTTCTGTTTTCCATCTTTAACTACTAAGATCCCATTAACTATTACGTGAGAAATGCCTTTAGGTGGTTGATATGGATTTACATATGTTGCTAAATCTTTTACTTCAATAGGATCAAAAATTACTATATCTGCCCAAAAGCCTTTTTTTAACAATCCTCTATCGGCTAACATCAATCTTTGAGCAGGAAAAGAGGTCATCTTTCTAATCGCTTCTTCAATCGTTAAAACCTTGTTTTCTCTGACATATTTACTTAATACTCTTGGATATGTCCCAAAACACCTGGGATGGAATTTAGGGAGATTTGGATTTATTGGAAGCCCCAAGCCATCAGTTCCAAACATTTGAAATCTGCTTGTAATAATTCTCGTGATATCTTTTTCGTCCATTGTTTCAATTGTAATAATGGGGCTTAAATTATCTTCTATTAAGAGCCTGAAAAAGGTTTTCCAATCATTTTTAAGATTTTTGTAATTTGTTATTTCACTAATATTTTTACCCATGATCTCTTTCCAATCATCATTATTTACTGAAGCAATGAAAATATTCTCAAAACCATTTTCTTTTATAAAATTCTCCCAATTTCCCTCTCCTTTTTCTATTTCTCTGATAATTTCTTTTTGAATTTCTGGATCTTTCAATTTTTCAATAATAATTTCATCGCCACCTTCTCTAAACCTTGGTGGTAATGCCGTTTTTAATGAAGTCATTCCACGCGTGTAAGGATATGAATCGCAATAAATGCTAATGCCTTTATCGTTTGCTTCTTCAATTATTTTTATGGTTTTTTCGCTTAACCCCCAATATTTTTTACCTGCTATTTTATGATGAGCAATTTGTCCCCCATTCACTCCAGATTTCTCAACAATTTCAATACATTCTTTAACAGCATTTAACACATTCTTTCCCTCTCCTCTAATGTGAGAAAAATAAAGCCCATCATATTCTGCTACAACTTTTACAAGTTCGATTAGTTCTTTTGTACTTACATATACTTGAGGATCGTAAATCAAGCCGGTACTCATTCCAAATGCACCAGCTTCCATCGCTTCTCTTACATACGATTTCATGTTTTCAAGCTCTTGAGGTGTAGCTGGGCGATCCTCAAATCCCTGGCCACCTGCGACTCTAATGTTCCCATATCCCACAAAAAAGATTGAATTCAAGGGACAACGCATTTTTTCCATTTTAGAGAGATATTCGTTAAAAGTACTCCAATTTATCTCTATTTGCGAAAAAATTGGGGTTATTGAGCTCAACATCCTAATTATATCATCCCTTTTCTCTCTAGGAATTGGAGCAAGACCCTCTCCGCACATCCCAATTACATGCGTGGTAATTCCTTGTAGTATTGAAGATTCCATTCTTGGACTAAAAGGAAGAATGTAATCTGAATGTGAATGGATATCTATAAAACCCGGACAAACAACCTTGCCTTTAGCATCTATCTTATGTTGAGCATCTGAAAAAATCCTTCTTTTAATATCAACGATATGCCCCTCATGTATTCCAATTTCGCCATTAT
>CAZIEC010000171.1:3057-5390 GCA_964538145.1 uncultured archaeon | reverse complement strand
TCCTTTAGTTCGGTTTTTAATAAAGATTTTATATCTGGTTTATTTGTAGGAGGAGGTTCTTGAAAATTAATATGTGTCCATTCCCCTGAAAGAACATTGAAAGAGTATAATGTGAGGAATTTAAAGCCGTGATCGGCTATGAATTCAATTGCTTTACATATGAAGTCAAATTCTATTTCTGTAAAAAGATAGTGAAAATTTACTCGGCACCATCCTGGTTTAATTCCCATGATTCCTTGTTGAATTGCTTGCATGAATTTTTGGGATTGTTCTTTTCCAATATTAAGCAAAATATGTCCATATGGTCCAGCACACATGCAACCCGCACGGCTTTGGATTCCAAATAGATCGTTGAGAATTTTAGTGATGAGTTTAGGATGCAAGTATTTATCATCGTGTTTTATCATGAATGAGACTATTGAAATTCGGTTCTCTGGATCAAAAGGGCCTAAAATTTCTATTTTAGGATGTTTAGATAATCTATTTAAAGCTCGTTTTGTAAAATCTAATTCTTTAGCTTCTATAACATCTATTCCTATGGCATTTTTTAAATCTATGGCTAAAGCAGCCTTAATTGTTTGCAAGACTCCTGGAGTTCCCGCTTTTTCCCGGGTTTCAACCTCTTTAGAATAATCTACAGCTTCAGCACTCACAAAATCAACAGTTCCACCTCCAGCATAAGTTGGTGGAAGATTTTGGTCATAAATTCTTTCATTAAATATTAATATTCCAGATGAGCCAGGACCTCCAACAAATTTATGCGGAGAAATGAATATGGCATCGAAATAGCTAAGATCGTCCTTGTTCATGTCAATTTCTACATATGGCGCACTTGCAGCAAAATCAAAACAAGCAATCCCCCCATGCTCATGCATGATTTTCGCTATTTCATGAACAGGAGATATTAAACCCGTGATATTTGAGGCTGCTGAAAAGGAACCAATCTTTAACCTATTTTTAAATCGAGGATCAGAAACTTTTTTCTTCAAATCTTCTAAATTAAAATAACCATCTGGTGTAGGCTTTATTCGAACTACTTCTGTAAACGCTTCACGCCACATTATATCATTAGAGTGATGTTCAAATGGACCAATAAATACCACTGGCTTTAATTTATCGAGTTTTTGCATTATCTCATTCCTTAAGCCCTTGTCTAAAATATTTTCTTTAGATAATTGTTTTAAAAGAGATGAGATGAGTTTTTTCGTAGCTGGAGGGATTCTTATTCCAATAATCTCTTGAAATTTCGAAATGGCTCCAGTAGCTCCAGTTCCCGTAGCAATGATATAACAATTTTTTTCTGCATTGAAAGCCTTTTTTATCACTTTTTCAGCTTGATGGAGAATTTCAGTCATGTGCCGTCCGGTAATGTCATCTTCAGTATGCGTATTAGCATATTCCCTCTGAAGCTTGATTAAATACTGTTCTATGAATTTAAGTGATCTTCCAGAAGCAGTATAATCCGCATATGTCAGCAAGCGCATTCCAAATGGTGTTTGAAAGGCAAAATCTCGCCCTATAACATTATTTCTAACTTCTTCTATAGATAAAAATGCCCCCAAAATAATCCCATTTTATTATAATAAATAAAGCATGTTTTTAATCAATCAAGCATTTAATTTAAACTCAAATAATTTTTTCTGTAATCTATTTGCTTGTTAAATGAATTGCAAAAAATCTCTATTTTAAAAATTTATCTTGAAATGAACTTCTTATAATTCAACTAAAATTAGATCGATCATCTTAAAAATAATAATTATAATTAAATAAAAAAAATAAAGAAAAGAGAAGTATGATTTAAATTATTAGTTATAATTTCAAGAATAATAGCAATTGAAAATTATCTTTTTATCTTAACTATAATTCTCTCGAGAGAAATTTTTTTTTAAAAATCTATGGCAAGTTGATTGATGCTCTCAACCAAGAAACCTTCTAATATTTGCAGCATTTAAAATTAATTCTTCTAAATTTTCTTTTCCAGTTTCTCTAAAATTCTGAATTTTTTCTGTTAATTTTTTGTGTTCTTCATTTATCTCTGAGCATATCGGAAATTTTTTCATGTATTCTTTTAGCTCTTTTGGAATGAAACGACTTTCATCATTATAATACTTGAGAGCATCTTTTAAATCTTTCTCGAAATTAATATAGACTTTATTGATGAATTGAATGTCATCATTATTTAATGAATTAAGACCTAAAATCTCAGGAGGTATGCCTAAAGAATAAAGGACAGCAGTAAATGTAATTGCTCTAGGTAAGCTAATGCCGTTCATGTTGCGAGAATATCCAAAAAGACCAATATGAAGTTTTCTTTTTCTCCTGCGTGGCACGTG
>CAZIEC010000171.1:0-2957 GCA_964538145.1 uncultured archaeon | reverse complement strand
GCACTGATAAGACCATAATTAAGAGCAGGATCGGATCTTGCCAGAAAAACACGCTGGTAATCTAATTTTTTATCTTGTAAATATTCCTGTATCATCTCATGAGCATTTAGCATGTGATTGATATCCTCGAAAAGTGGTATTACATTGATGGTTTTTGGCTTAAAATCACCGATCCATTCAGAAATTGTAGTTTTCCCCTTGAATAAAACCGTTTTTTCTTTTCCTACTACAACTTTCTTGTAATAATAATAAATATTATTAATTTCAATAGCAGAAGATGTTAAAGGTAAAATTACTTCGAAAATGGGTGCCACATCTTTATTATAAAATAATCTTGCTAAATCAAAAGAACGGGGGATGTTTTCTAATGCTTCAAGAAGGTATTTTGCTTCTGCTCTTTCAATTGACGGATTTGGAACCCTTAAAGTAAGAAATAAGTCCAATCCTAAGATATTTTCTTTAAAAAAGGAAGAATATTTGGTAAGAAGTTTTTTTATCACGTGATTATCAACCTCCTTGCCTTCACAGTCCCACATCTGCTCATCGCAACCTAAATGTGAAAATGCATAATATGCTTCTTTTACCTCATCTTCTCCCTCGATAATGGAATTGTCCACGAAAAAAGGAAGGTTAACATTATCTGGATGCTGCGTGCTCATGCACCTGGGAACTTTTCTCATGGATTCTTCCATTTTAAGCTTCTCCAGTTTTAAAAAGGTGTTTTTTCCGTAATTCATGATTTGGTATTTAAAAGAAAAGTCAACTATTAAACATTATTACTGAGCCCAAATTAATTATAAGTTAATTTGTTTAGCAAAATTCAAAGAAATCATTACATTTTTCTAAATTTCAATAGCATGTCATGAAAACTCTTTTTCACTAAATTCTGAAGAACTATTAAATGAGCATTCTTTACTCCCAATATTTAGGGCGATCATGCAAGTTTCTAAAAAAGATAAAAAAATGAACCTCTAAATTTTAAAAAAATATTGAATAATTAAAATAATATATTTTAATCCTCGCTAGCAGCTTTTTCTTTAACTTGAATTTCTAATTGGTCCAATATTTCCATTAAATCTAATACTTGAAAATTAAAGCCATGTTTTTCATTAGCATCGCTTAAATTTGTTCTACAAAATGGGCATGTCGATGAAATTAAATCAGCATTAGTCTCTTGAGCTTCATCTAACCTTTCTTTTGAAATCTCAAGAGCCCATTCTGGATATCCAATCTTTACACCTCCTCCAGCACCGCAACACCAAGCAAAATTCCTGTTTCGCTCCATTTCCACGAGTTTTAAACCAGGTATGCTTTTATAAACTTCTCTTGGCAACTCGTATAACCCCATGTGCCTTCCAAGATGACAAGGGTCGTGATATGTCACTGTTTTATCGAAACTTGATTTAATCGCTATTTTTCCCTCATCTAAATGCTTCTTAACAATTTCTAAAGTATGGTATACTTCAAAATCGTGTTGGGCTCCATATTTTTCAAAATCTTTTTTAAGAGTGCGATAGCAACCCGCACATGATGTAATGATTTTTGTTGCCCCTACTTTCTTAAATTGCTCGAGATTATAATCCATGAATTCTTTAACTATTTCAATTTGCCCCGTTCTAATAAGAGGGCTAGTGCAACAATGCTCATCTATTAAAGTAAAATTAAGACCAATTTTTTTCAGAAACCTCAAAGTGGCGTCCCGAATTCCTTTCTGCCTATAATTTGAGGTGCATCCTATGAAGTAAACCCATTCTGCTTGCTCCGGTAAATCATACTGCTTTTTCAGATCCTCATTATCAGAATTCGGCTCTCCATAAGGATTATAATTCTCTTTACACCGAGATACTAAAAATTCTTGGTTCTTGGCGGGACCAACATGTTTAACTGCCAATTCCCTAAGTGCCTCGATCATGTCGACAATATAATCCGCATGTGGCGCTTGACAAGCATCCGAACAAGCTCCACAAGTGGTACAAGCAAAAATGGGGTCAATTAAATCTTCACTCCATTCTAAATCTCCAAGCAATACTCCTCTAATGATGCGAATTTTTCCCGAAGCCCAATAAGATTCAAAAAGAAAATGTTCCCCTGAGGGACAAATTTTCTCGAAATTTTTATAACCATATTTACAAGTACTGCACTTTATGCATCGGTCAAAAGCCATTTCCAAAAATTCTCTACCAATAACTTTCTCTTTTATTTCTACCATTACGTATTCCACCTACCGGGATTAAATATGTGATTTGGGTCTAAACAATCTTTTATTTTATCAAACAATTTTAACCATCCTGGGTTTATTTTCTTTCTCAATTTTGCCGTGATCCATTTTGGCGTTTTATAAGGAATGCAGCCTGCTTCTATGCAAACATCTGCTATTTCCTCTACTAATTTAAACATCCTTTCCTGATCTGTAAATTTCTTGAACCTAAAAATTGGCCTGAATATGAAATAGTGGCTCGATTTCATCGTTTTTAAGTAATTAAAGGAAGGAACTCCGTGTTTTCTATATAATTCATCCGTTTTTTCGATTAATTCTTCTAATTTATGACCAGGACAATATGTTCCTATCCATGTCAAGCCACTATATTCGACCAATGAAAGAATTTGAGATGGTAAATCGTAAATATTTCTTGCTTTCAAATTATATAACTTTGAGAATTCGTTATAGTCAATGAGATAAATCCTTGTTCCTTTTTCTTCATTTAATTTCTTAACTAGATCATTCATCATTTCCAATTTTGCTTTCATTTGATTCTCGGTTTTGGCCGTTATCGGAATTACTGCAGAATACGCGGGTTCTTCCGGATACCTCACTGGTTCAGGAATGCCAACTTCCATTTTAGCAACTTCTATGGAAAAAGCCGCCACATCATTAATGATTTCCAACTTTCCTACTTCTCTTAAAAATGGGGCAATATCTGTCAAACCAAAGAATACAGCGAGCAATGGATTTTCAA
>CAZIEC010000170.1:2511-5458 GCA_964538145.1 uncultured archaeon | reverse complement strand
TGGCCAATTGCGGTAGACCCGCCCATTACGTTGACCTTCTCTTCTGGAATGTTTAATTCTTTCATGCAATTTAATGTGACTATACAGAAAGCTTCATTTATCTCCCAGTAATCTATATCATCAGGGGTTAATCCTGCTTTTTCTAGCGCCATTCGGGTTGCTGGAACAGGTCCTCGACCCATTACTGTCGGATCTACTCCTGCCCATCCAAGAGATACAATTCGGGCCATTGGCTCTAAGCCACGCTTTTCAGCTTCCTTAGATTCCATCAATAACATTGCTGTCGCTCCGGCATTTAATGGAGAAGAGTTGCCAGCTGTAATTACACCTTCGGTCGTTCCTTCTCTTTCTTTATATCCAGCTCTTCCGCCCAAATCTTCTCCATATCGATTCTTTTTCAAGTAATATGGCTTTGATAACCTTCTTAGAGCTGCAACTTGTTCTAAAGTTGATTTCCTCGGAGCTTGATCTTTATCTATAATGACTTTTTCTTCAACATTTCCTTCAGCATGTCCTTCAATAGGAATGATCTCGCCTTTGAACCATCCTTCTTCCGTATATTTTACAGCTAAATTATGACTTCTCACTCCAAATTTGTCTAAATCTTCTTTAGTTATATATGGACTTTCTTCCTCGTATAGTTTTTGTGCTGTTTGAAGCATGTTAATTGTAGTTAATAAATCATATTGTGGTCTATACCACTTATCTTTCTTGTTAATCATGCCTAAATGTGGTTTAATCCAGTCGTTTTGCATTGGGATTCGTGTCATGTGTTCAACTCCAGTTGCCAAAGTACATTTTGAGTATCCTGACATTATTTCCATGGCAAGTATGGCAGCACCCATTCCGGCACTCCCGCATTGTTTATCTACAAAGAAAGCAGATGTTTTTACGGGAAACTCTGCTAAGAATAATGGAAGGCGCCCTCCATAGGTCCAACATTCATACACGCCCATTGCGGTTCCAACAGATACATCATCGATGTCTTCTTTTGTAATTCCTTTATCAGCTAATTTTTCGTCAAAGAATTTCATCAATAGAGTGGCAAGGAGTTCGTCACCTCTCTGATCGCCAAAAACATCTCTTTCAGGTTGTCTAGGTCGGCTTCTGCTAAAAGGAGTTCTAGCATAATCAATAATCCAAACTTCATTTAAATCCATTATATTTTTACCTCTTAAATATAGAATTCTTTAGTTAAGTTTATATTAATAATGTTGATATTAAGGTAAGATATTTAAAAAAAATATTAAAGTTTTTGATAAATCAATTTTTCATTATTCATTACGATAGTATTTAAAATAAAAATCAAAATTCTCGAATTAAATAATAAATTTTGTTATCGTTCATTTTTAATTAGAATTATTTTTATAATTGAAAATTTTAAATAGAATATGGTTGATGAGAAAAATTTAGGTTTTGGAGATAGGTTATTGGTTTCGATCATAGCAGGGAGTACATCTGATAAAGATGTTTATGAGAAGGCTGAACGCGTATTAAAAGAATATTCTATTAATTATGAATTAAAGATTTTATCAGCCCATAGAGATCCAGAGAAATTAGATGAGTATATTAAAAATTGTAAGGCTTTGGTTTATATTGCTGTAGCTGGTTTGGCAGCTGCTTTACCGGGGGTTATAGCTTCAAAAACTGAGAAACCAGTAATAGGAGTTCCTGTAAGTAGTAAATTAGGTGGGCTTGATGCTCTACTATCGATTGTTCAAATGCCTCCTAGAGTCCCTGTTGCATGCGTGGGAATTGATAGGGGAGAAAATGCTGCTTACTTAGCGATAAAAATTTTAAAATTAATTAAGGGAGAGAAAAATTAATGGAGGAAAAAAACCTAATTGAGATGGGCAAGAAAAGTGCTGCCATAAAAGCTGTTGATGAGAATATTAAATCTGGAATGATTATTGGAATTGGGAGCGGCTCTACTGTAGTGCATGCTGTTAAAAGGATTGCAAAGTTAAAAAAAGAAAAAGATTTAGATTTAAAATGCATTCCTACATCTTTTCAATCATATCAGCTAATCGTTGAAAACGGTTTATCTTTAGCCTCAATGGACCAGTTTCCGGAAATCGATATTGATATAGATGGAGCCGATGAAATTGATAAAAACCTAAACTTAATTAAGGGAGGAGGAGGATGTTTAGTCCAAGAAAAGATAGTAGCTTCAAATTCTAAAAAATTTATAATCATCGCAGATTTTCGAAAGAAGTCTGAATTTTTAGGAGAAAAATGGAATAAAGGAGTGCCAATTGAAGTCATACCATCAGCTTGGGCACCTTTAATGAAAAAATTTAAAAATTTGGGTGGTAAGCCTCAATTAAGAATGGCAAGAGCTAAAATGGGCCCATTGATCACTGATAACGGCAATTTCATCATCGATGTAGATTTTGGAGTGATTGAAGCTCCTGAAGAATTGAATTTAAAATTGATTCAAATTCCCGGCGTGGTGGATACCGGTCTTTTCGTGAACATGGCACACAAAGCCTATATTGGCCAAAAAGATGGAACTATTATCACTTTAGAATAGGAATATAAAAAAAAAATAAGAATATAAAAAAAGAAGGATTTTTTTAATTTACATTAATTGTTCTCCGCAATTTGGACAAAATTTACTTGGATAAGTGAGTGGAAAACCGCAATATGGGCAAAATTTAAATCCGCCCTGGACTCCTTCTTGCACCACTCCACCTTCTTGAATAGTTGGTTTTTGCGTAGGTTGATAATACTGATAAGGACTCGTGGCAACAACTCTTTTAGAGCGTCTTGATCTCTTTACGGAGAGGACGACTACGATTGAGATTGCTACAAGCGCGATAACGCCAATTATTATGAAAATCATGAAAAAATCGATTGGAGAGGTAGGTTCGATATAAAATATTATGTAAAAGTTTTCAGATCCGCCTTCACTATCAAACACAGTAATTATTAGTAGTCCGAGATA
>CAZIEC010000170.1:0-2411 GCA_964538145.1 uncultured archaeon | reverse complement strand
GGTTCAGTTGAAGTTCCTGGTAAAGAATATGAATTATTAAAAGCGGCTCCATTAAAAGGAGATTCTACTGTAAGATTATCATAAAACCCTGTTCTACTGATTGAAATGTTTAGACGTTTTTCTAGCACGCTAGAGGCAATTGGCTTATTGTTCAACCGATCTTTCACGTAAATAGAAATATTTAAGCTTGAACTAGAAACACGTTCAGCATTTAGTTCAATATTTATGGTAATTTGATCTTTCATCAAGAAATATTTCATCAAATTCTCTAAAAGAGTTAAATGGTCATTATAATATCCTTCTTTAGTATATGAACCCGCAAGCCAATGTAGATCACCGAATGCTACAAATCTTCCTTTTCCAATCAATCTTCCATCATAGGTAGAAGCAACAATTTTGTTCTGTAAAAATGCAATAGCACTTGCTCCTCCAGAGACAGAAAATGTGTTTCCATAACCCCATGAAAATTTATCTACAGAGTCAAAAATCTCACTTGAATTAAAGTTAGTAACCGCTTGTGAATAGTAATTAGCTCCTAATCCCAACCAATTTTCATTTATAAGGGTTTCTTCATTTACTTGCGTGCCTACTCCTAATTTTTTGAATAAATAGTTTATATTTTCAATACATAAATCTTGATGCCTAGTTCCTAAAAATAAGATATTTCCACCATTATCAAAATAAGTTTTTAAATTTTTGATTTCAAGGGGGCTATAAGGTAATACAGGGGTTTGTAAAATGATAAGATCATATTGAGATAATAGTTCTTCGGTTAAAATTGAATTATCTGTATCTTTATTGTAATAAGGAGTCCAATATTCCCCGTGATAATCCATTGAAATGTTTAGATTAGCAATATCTTTCATTGCATCATAAAAATCTATTTGATAAAATGTCATGTCAGGAAACCAGTCATTTAACCCGTGAAAAGAATCAAATAAAATTTTATATTCTGGCAATTTCACATCAAAAGAGATATTGACAGTATCGTATAAACGAGTACCAGAACTTATATTCAAAGAAAATTGATAATGACCCGGTTTAGCTCTCGGTAGGATTTCAACATCCAACGCCACGAATTTTACACCATCTCTAGTAAAATTCAATTGAGATTTATCGAGCGACAAGCTTAATCCTGGAACATTTGTTGGTATTGTAATATTATAAATTTGTTTTTTTCCAGATATTATGGTCAGATTAAAGACTTGGCGATCTCCAGGAAAATTTAACAAATCAAAAGGAGCAATGGGCAATTTCTCAGGAAATATCTTGGCAACATCATTTATGTCATGATAAGTTAATTTTGTTTGATTAATGAAATCGAGTGAAGATTTAACATTGATGATTCCTGCGCCATATTTAATATAATCGTGATCAACACCACCAATTTTCTTAGCTCCGTTTAATAATGCGATTCTTGCTGCTTGAGGTGTTAATTTTGGATATGCTTGCTTGAGAATTGCAAGTGCGCCAGAAACCATTGGACAAGCCATGCTTGTTCCACTTAATGGAATATAATCACCATCGCCAGAAAAATCAAAATAGTCTCCCTTGTACTTAGCACTATCCGATAACACTGATCCAGGAGAATTTGTAGAAATTATATCAACGCCTGGAGCAAGTACATCCACATAACTTAATGCTGTTAATGAAGGACCCCAACTGCTAAAAGAAGCTAGCTGTTCATATTTATCAATAGCGCCAACAGAAATAATTGTTGATCCAGAACCTGGAGAACCTCCAGTAAAATAACCAGGACCAGAATTTCCTGCAGAGGCAACTAAAGAAACATTATAAGATTTCGAAACATTTTCCATTGCTAAATTTAAAGGATCGTCAACATCAGGCAATCCCCCTCCAAAACTCATGGAAACTATATCTACTTGAGCGCCTTGAGGTTCTGGCTTGATTAACCATTCCAAGGCACTGATTATGTCTCCTTCTTCTAATCCAGAATAGTTTCCCGCTCTTGCGCTTATAAGAGAAACTCCAGGAGCAACCCCCCTATATGTACCACCTGAAGATGCTCCTGAACCGCCAATAATGCCCGCTACATGTGTTCCGTGACCATAATCATCATAATCGAAAGCAGAATCTTCTCCGCTCACAAAACTTTGATTTAAGATTAGATTTAAGTCTGGATGGTTATATATTCCTGTATCAATAACTCCTACACGAACTCCTGAACCATTATATGGCAAGTTATCTGCGTTGATTTCTGGGATCCACCAATTAGGATAATAATTTTTATTCAAGGAACTAGCTTCAGGAAAGTCTATATCAGCTAATTGAAATTGATACTTTTTTGACAAGTATATCTTTTTAATATCCTGAATGTTATTAAATAACCAGCCGTTTTCCAATAATTCATTCAACTTACACTCAACATAAGTTCCAGGAATTAAATCGTA
>CAZIEC010000169.1:3823-5504 GCA_964538145.1 uncultured archaeon | reverse complement strand
AAATGGGTTTTAGAAGTTAATTTTTATTGCGATACTTATGGCTTGGATACGATTTCTGTTGGAACTGGAATTGCATTTGTAATGGAATGCTTTGAAGCTGGCATATTAAACGAAAATATCACGGGAGGTTTAAACTTAAGTTTCGGAAATGCTGAAGCAGCACTTGAGTTAATACATCAAATGGCAAAAGGAGAAGGTTTTGGTGTAATTGTTGGACAAGGAATTAGAGAAATGAAAAAAATATTTGCTGAGAAATATGGAGCAGACCCTCAATTTTTGCAAGATATTGGCATGGAACATAAGGGATTAGAATTTTCTGAATATGTAACTAAAGAATCTTTAGCTCAACAAGGAGGGTACGGTCTTACTAACAAGGGACCTCAACATGATGAAGCATGGTTAATTTTTGAGGATATGATAAGAAATACAATGCCAACATTCGAGGATAAAGCTAAGGCATTGAGATGGTTTCCATTATGGCGAACTTGGTTTGGATTATGCGGACTGTGTAAATTGCCTTGGAATGATATCGTTCCACCAGATAATGCAGACAATCCAATTAAAGATCCTGAAACTGGAGAATTAGTAAGGGCAAAAATCCCAAAGCATGTGGAATGGTATGCTAAATATTTTTCAGCAGTTACGGGGAGAAAATCCACTCCAGACGATTTGATTAAGATGTCAGAAAGAGTCTATAACTTCCAGAGGATATTTAACATAAGACAAGGCAAGGGATTGAGAGAAAATGATTCTAACTTACCTTATAGAGCAATGGGGCCGGTAACAGAAGAAGAATACGAAAGTAGAATGGATAGATATGATGAACAATTAGAAAAGATCTTGAAAATAAATCCAAAAGAGCATTCTACGAAAGAAAAATTAGAAATATTACGAAAATATCGAAAAGAACAATATGAGAAATTAATTGATGCCGTTTACAAAGAACGGGGCTGGAATAAAAATGGATGCCCTACAATCGAGAAAGTAAAAGAACTTGGCATTGATTGGGACGATGTATTAGAGATAATTAAGCCTTATCAATAATATTTTTTATTTTAATATTTTATTTTTTCATGTATTAAAAAATCTTAAAAACAAGAGATTTTGAATGAAAGAAATTAATGAACATCCCATTTTACCAACACCAAAAAGAAAAGCAATTAAATTTAGTTTTAATGGAAAAGAGCTTATTGGATTTGAAGGTTTAGTAATATCATCAGCTTTATTTTTAAATGGGATCAAGATTTTTGGAAAGCATCCTCGAGATGAAAGCCCTCAAGGAATTTTTTGTGCTAATGGACAATGTGCTCAATGCATGGTTATTGTTAATGGAATACCTAAAAAAGCTTGCATGACTCCATTGGAAGAGGGAATGCAAATTGAAAGCTGTAATGGTTTGCCAGAGCTTCCACCAGATGACATGCCAGTGAAAGTAGGAGATATCTCAATAGTGGATACTGAAATTTTAATAATAGGTGGCGGTCCAGCAGGTTTATCAGCCGCAAGAGTTTTCGGTGAAAGAGAAATTGATACTATTCTGATAGACGACAAAGCAAATCTTGGAGGAAAACTAGTACTTCAGACGCACAAATTTTTTGGCTCAGAAGCAGAAGTGCATGCTGGAAAGCGTGGGATAGAAATTGCAAGAATATTATCAGAACAAGTAAGAGCACTACCAACC
>CAZIEC010000169.1:0-3723 GCA_964538145.1 uncultured archaeon | reverse complement strand
TTTACCCCATTGCGGAGGATATAAAGTTCATGAGGATAAATTAAGGCAGTTAGGTGTTCCAATATACACTAATCATACTGTAATTAGAGTTGATGGAAAAGATTCAGTAGAATCGATAACAATAGGAGAGTTGAGCAAGGATGGCAAGATTTTGCCCGGCTCTGAAAAAAGCTTTGATTGCGACACCGTTCTTATTGCTGTCGGATTGAATCCTGTCAATGAATTTTATGAAAAAGCAATAGAATTTGGCATTCAAGCAAGAATTGCTGGTGATGCTCAAGAAATTGCAGAAGCTTCTGCTGCCATTTTCACGGGAAAGATCGAAGCATTAAAATTGTTGAAGGACATTGGCTATAAAATAGAAGAGAATCTCGACAATTTAGAAGAATTCGCAAGATTAATGAAAGAAAAACCGCCATTACCAAAAGAAAGAAAATTTGAGTTAAAAGATGAAGGGGTTTATCCAATATTACATTGCTACCAAAAAATTCCTTGCAATCCATGTACCACGGTTTGTCCTCAAGGAGAAATTTCCATGAAAAATGATTTAATTACAGAAATTCCCTATTTCAAGAATGAAAAAGGATGCATAGGATGTGGGAAGTGCGTGGCAGTTTGTCCAGGGTTAGCCATAACACTCGTAGATTTTAGGAAAAGTAAAGAATTTCCATTAATGACATTTCCATTTGAATTATCCTCTGGAAAAATCAATAAAGGGGAAAAAGTAATTGTTGTGAGTAAAGACTCTGAATTAGGGGAATTTGAAGTCGTGAGGAGCAGAATTCTTAAAGAATTTCCTAAAACTCAGCTCATCACTGTAAAAATTCCTTCCAAATTTGTTAAGGAAGCAAGAGGTATTAAATTAAAGAAAACTAAAGTTCCCATTTCGAAAAAAATTAAACATGTTGACAGGAACTTGGATGATGATATAATAGTATGTAGGTGTGAAAGGGTTTCTTTAAGTGAAATTAGAAAATGGATTAAGGCAGGAGTGAGGGATTTTAATGAGTTAAAAGCTTTAACAAGAATAGGGATGGGAGCTTGTGGGGGCAAGACCTGCACGCCATTGATATATAAAATTTTTAAAGAAGAAGGCATATTGGATGCCGATATTACGCCTCCTACAAAAAGGCCTCTTTTTGTTGAAGTTCCAATGGGCTTTTTTGCAAAAGTTAATAAAAAAGATTAAAATTGGGTGATGCTAATAACTGAATATGATGTTTTGATAATCGGTGCTGGAAGCATTGGAGTTCCAACAGCTTTAGCCACTGCGGGGGATGGACTTAGCACGTTAGTCATCGAATCCTTTCCCTCAGTAGCCCAAGGAGATAATAAACACGCGATTGGAGGGATTCGAGCGACTCACACGCAAAAAAGTAAGATATTACTATGTAAAAGATCAATAGAAATTTTTTCTTCTTGGGAACAAAAATTTGGAGATGATATATGGTGGGTTCAAGGGGGATATTGTTTTTTAGCATATACGAAAGAAATTGAGCAAACATTAATTGAAACCGTTAAAAAACAAAAATTATTGGGCTTAAATATTGATTATGTTGATAAAGATAGAATTAAAGAATTAATTCCGGGAATAAATGAACAAGGTTTATTAGGAGGTACTTTTAGCCCTGAAGATGGAAATGCTTCTCCATTGTTGGCATTAAATGCGTTTTATCGAGAATCGAAAAATAGGGGTGCGATTTACAAGTTCAAAGAAACTGTTATTAAAATTAATTCTAATGATGATGGCACTTTTAGAGTGATAACCAATAAAAATTCATATGCAACATCAACCATCATAAATGCTGCTGGTGGTAATGCCAGAGAAATTGGTAATATGGTTGGAATCGATTTAAAAATAGAACCAGAATCACATGAGGCTGGAATTACCGAACCTGTAAAAAGATTTTTCTCTCCAATGATTGTTGATATGAGACCAGCAAGAGATCCCGTTTTTGGAGATTCTAAAAACTATTACTTTTACCAAAATAGAGAAGGAAAGATAATTTTTTGCCTTACACCAGAACCTAGCATCAAGGGAAAAGATCGAAGGGAAACAAGTAATTTTTTGCCACAGATTTGCAAGAGAATGGTTAATTTATTGCCCAGGCTAAAAAACATTAAAATAAGGCGCACGTGGAGGGGTCTTTATCCCATGACTCCAGATGGCAATCCCATTATTGGATTGATTGATGATGTAAAAGGTTTCATAAATGCTGTTGGGATGTGTGGTCAAGGTTTCATGTTGGGGCCAGGAGTGGGAGAATTATTAAGTCGATTAATAAGAAATGAGCTCACAAATGAAGATAAGGAAATTTTGAAAGAATTATCTTATTATCGTGATTTTAAAGGAGAAGAAAAATTAAAATAAAAGTTAAAAATTAAAACTCATGTTATTACTTCTCATTGAGTTAAAATATTTCATCTTATTGAAAAATAATTAAAAAAAGAGGATATGAAAGCAAAATGGTTAGACACTTGTTAAAAATTACGGATTTTTCAAGAGAAGAATGTGAAAAAATAATAAATAAAGCAATTGATTTGAAAAGTGCTCCCATGATTTATAGAGATTCGTTGAAAGGACAAACCATGTTAATGATTTTTGAAAAACCATCATTAAGGACTAGAGTATCTTTCGAAACTGGAATGTTCCAAATGGGAGGGCAAGCCATTTTTTATTCAATTAAAGATTCTCCACTAGGTAAGAAAGAAACAATTAGCGATACTGCTAAGGTAGCATCCAGATACGTGGACATAATCGGAGCAAGGGTATTTAAAAGAGAAGATCTATGGGAACTTGCTAAACATGCAACCGTTCCAGTAATTAATCTTCTTGATGATTTTGCCCATCCTTGTCAAATTTTAAGCGATTTCATGACTATAAAGGAAAAATTAGGAAAATTAAATGGATTCAAAATGGCATATTTTGGTGACGCCCATAATAACGTGACTTATGATCTGATGCGGATGTGTGCGATGTTTGGAATTGAAATGGATGTCGCATGCCCAGAAGGGAAAGAATATTCTCCAGAAGAAATTGTAATAGATGAGGTTAACAAGATTTCAGAGAAAACTGGAGCACGAGTTAGAGTTATTCATGATGCTATTGAAGCTGCCGATGGTTCGGACGTGATTTATACAGATTCTTGGATGTCATATGGGATTCCGTTTGAAAAAGAAGAAGAGCGAAAAAAAGTATTCATGCCATTTCAAGTAACTTCTAAAATCATGACAAATGCTAATGAAGGCGCAATTTTCATGAATTGCCTTCCAGCCATGAGAGGATATGAACAAACTGCTGAAGTAATAGATGGTCCGCAATCAATAGTGTTTGATCAAGCAGAAAATAGATTGCACGCACAAAAAGCAATTTTACTATTTCTTTTAAATAAATTCTAATTAAATTTCTCAATCTTGCTTTAAATTAATTTAAATTATTAAATTTTTAAGGGGAAAATATTCATTGAGCACGATAATCATTGCACTTGGAGGAAATGCTCTCATAAAACCTGGTGAGAAGGGTACTCCAGAAGAAATGATAAATAATTTGAGAGCACCCATCCGACAAATTGCAGAATTATCTAAGGAATATTCAATAATAATTACTCATGGAAATGGACCCCAAGTAGGAGCATTATTACTGCAACAAGAAGCTACCAGCGAGGTTACTAAAATGCCATTACAAATTTTAGTCGCTGAAACACAGGGTCAAATTGGATTTCT
>CAZIEC010000168.1:0-5506 GCA_964538145.1 uncultured archaeon | reverse complement strand
TTTGACCGTTTTTAAGATGGACTTGTTTTATCATTAAATGAATATAAGTTTTTATTATTAAATTCCTTATGGTATAAATATGGATGAAAAGAAAGATGATCAAACTCAAGAAGAGGATACAGATGCTAAGGAAATGCTCCGTTCCTACTTTGAACAAGCTAAAAAAGACAAGAAGAAACCAGTAGCTAAAGACTTAGTTAAATTGAAACATGTTGAAACTAGAAAACAAGAAGTTAGCCAAGAGACTTTGGATTTGGCAAGAACTTTGAAGGAACATTTGATAAAGCACGATGAGTTCGAGCACTTAACCAACGAAGAGCTAACAATATTGGAAGCGTTCAATGGAAAGCGCCTATTTTTAAGGCGGATTGCCATTGTAGTTAACCAGAGCAGGGTTGTTTTAGGCATTGAACCTTTAAAAAAAGCAGAGCTCTTGAAATTATTGAATGGTTTAATTGAAAAAGGATATGTCATTGGAGAAAAAGTGGGAGATGAAATCGTATATTACTTAACAGAAAGAGGAAAACATAGAATTCAATAAAAAAATTTTACCTTAACATTCAATCCTTTTTTAAGATGAGTTTATTAATGGGAATATCTTGATATTCGCCATTAGGCATTTCCCTTCTAATTGTTAATGGTAAAATTTTCGATTTAAGTTCTAATAACGCTATTTTAATAGGATCTATTAAATTCTTTGGTTTTTCAATTAAAATAGGGGCGCCGAAACTTATCTGTAAAGCCCTAGCGCCTACAATTCTTGCTTTTTCATACCGAGTCAAGAAAATTGATCCTATTTTAATATATTTTCGGGCTTCTTTATACTTTTTTCTCAACTCTTGAGCTTCTAAAAAGGAGGACATGATGCATTTCAAGTAATGAGTAATTGAGAATTAAAATGTAGTACAAAATAAAACTTTTTTGGTTTTTACATGCGAATAAATAAATAATTGGCATGAGATTGAGAAAAAGTGGTGCACGAGAGGGGAATTGAACCCCTGACCAACGTGTTAGAGCCATATAAATGCCCCAATTTCACGGTGTGAGCGTGACGTTATACCACTAAACCACTCGTGCATGTTTAAAAGTCATGGTATCCTAAATTTTCATTAATATCCCATTATTAAAAAGGTATTAATATAATTTAAGAGATTCTATTGCCTCTTTAACTTTAAAATAAGAGTCATGTTTAATTTTTTCATTCAAGTTAATTAGAAAAATCGGTGAATTTAGTAATTAGCAGTGAAGATTATTTAGAGCACCCATTATTAAAAAATAAGGCTGTTTTAAGGCGAGAGTATCAAGAATCGATATTCATAAATTGCGTGGGCAAGAATTGCTTGATAGTAATTCCGACAGGTTTGGGTAAAACAATATTGGCATTAATGTTGGCACTGCATAGGTTATCTAAATATCCTGATTCAAGAATAATATTTTTAGCACCTACAAGACCCTTAGTGGAACAACATCGAGAATCTTTTAAGAATCTCACTACCATTCCTGAGAATAGTTTAAAAGCAATTACGGGTACTATTCCACCAAATAAAAGAAAAGATTTATGGTCAGAAGTTAAAATCGCATTCATGACTCCTCAAGTATTGCAAAATGATATCATTACAAGCCTATATTCTATTCGTGATGTTTCATTATTAATTTTTGATGAATGTCATCGAGCTGTAGGCGATTATGCTTATTGTTTTATCGCAAAAAAGTACATGGAACTGGCAGAAAATCCTCAAATATTAGGATTAACTGCAAGTCCCGGTTCTACTGAGGAAAAGATTAACGAGATTAAGAGGAATTTATTCATTGACCACATTGAGATTCGAACTGACTCAGATTCTGATGTTAAGCCATACATTCAAGATGTAGAAAAAATATTAATAAAGATCAAACTGCCTGAAGAGTTTCTTAAGATAAAGAATATCCTCGTAAAAAAGCTGAAATCCATATATTCTTGGCTGAAAAAAATGGAATTGTTAAACACTAAAGATGTCAATAAGGTTTCGAGAAAAGATTTGCTAACATTGAGTGGAAAAATTAATTCATTCATATCTACAACTCAAGATCAAGATAAGAAATTCATGTTTTTTCAAGCTAAAAAACACATTGCAAATGCTATAAGGTTATCTTACATGGGTGAGTTAATTGAAACTCAAGGAATTAATGCATTAAAAGACTATATAGAAAAAAACATGGAAAAGATTAAGGACAATACCGCTAATAAATCCTTAAGAGAATTATTTAACGATCCAGATATAAGAAGAATAATAAAATTAATTGATGCCATAATTCAGAAGGGCATTGTTCATCCAAAATTGGAGAAATTAAAAGAAATTTTGGAGGAGGAACTTAAAGTTAACCCCGAATCTCGAATACTAGTATTTTGTCACTTTAGAGATTCGGTCAATAATATAGTTAAATTTTTCGAGGAACATGATTTAATAAGGGTACATAAATTTGTTGGGCAGCAAAAAAGAGGTACTGACCGGGGATTGAGCCAAAAACAGCAAATTAAGCTGCTAGAAGATTTTAAAAATGGAATTTTTAACGTTCTTGTTGGTACGAGCGTTGCTGAAGAAGGATTGGATATAGCAGAATGCGACCTTGTAATTTTTTATGATGTTGTTCCAAGCGCCATTCGATCCATTCAAAGGCGTGGAAGAACCGGAAGAAAAAGAAGTGGCAAGGTTTACATGCTCATGGCAGAAGGAACTAGGGATGAGGGCTATTTTTGGGCAGAAAAAGCAAGAGAGAAAAGCATGCAAGTTAGTTTGAAGTCTTTAAAATCTAAAAAAAATAGTGAGACACCCGGTCAATCCAGCTTGACAAAATTTCTAACACCAAAAGCTAAGGAAAAAAAAGAAAATGATGATGAAGAAAAAAGAAGACCTGTTATAATTTGTGATAATAGAGAAACATCTTCTCCCGTGGTGAGAAAGTTATCATTGATGGATATAAGGTTAGTTTTAAAACAAATTCTTGTTGGAGATTATATAATCTCTGATGAAGTTTGCATAGAACGAAAATCTGCTAGAGATTTTATTGATTCTCTTAAAGATGGCAGGTTATTTAATGAATTAATTGATTTAAAAAGAAATTTTCATAGTCCAATATTAATATTAGAGGGGGACATATTTTCAGAGAGTTCAATTGATAAAAATGCACTTTATGGCGCTTTAACATCAATCATTTTAAACCTTGGAATAATGATATATAGAACAAAAGATGTGGATGAAACAGCAGAATTTTTATACCAATTGGCAAAAAAGGCGCATTCTGAAGGCAGGAGCATACCAAAATTGAGGTTTGAGAAAAAACCTCTCGATACATCAAAAATATTAGAATACATAATTGCTGGTATTCCTGGAATTAATTCTTTAAGGGCAAAAAGCCTTCTCCGTGAATTTAAAACCCTACAAGACGTATTTAATGCAGATTTAATGGATTTGGTAAAAGTAGAGAATATAGGAAAGAAGATTGCTCGGGAGATTTATAAATTGAGTAGATATAAGTATAAAGAAGATTCATAAAATTTCATGTTAAGAATATCGTGTTTTTAATTTTGTCATGAAAAAATATTTTAACTCATTCAATCTTTAATATTTTGTAATCATTAATACTTGAAAAATTCAAATAATTTTAGTTGTAGGTGGAAGAATTATTATAAAATTTAAAGTTGTAGTCGCAGGAGCCAAGGACGCAGGTAAGACCTCTTTGATCAAAAGATATGCTACAGGACGATTCGACATGTCTACTTTATCGACCATAGGCGTGGATTTTGAAACTAAGAAAATCAAGGTGGATAATAAAGATGTATTACTTAATATCTGGGATTTTGCAGGAGAACGAAAATTCCGCATGTTATTGCCATCCTACATATCTGGTGCTTCGGGCGCATTGATATTATACGATATTACAAATAGAGAATCATTAGAGGATCTTCATGATTGGATGAAAATAATAGATTCAGTCCCAAATGGCCCAAAGACACGCATATTGGTAGAAGCTAAGATAGATTTGGAAAAGTATAGGGAAGTTAATAGGGAAAAAGGTTTAAAATTTCATGAGAAGTATAACTTTCAAGGAGAATTAATAGGGACATCAGCTAAGACGGGAGAAAATGTTGAAAAGGTGTTTGAATTACTAGGTAGGGAAATAATAAAGAATTCATTAAGGGAGTGCCCGAACTGTGGAAATCTATACGCTATTGAGTTAAAATTTTGTCATAAATGTGGGCATAAAACAAGTCCATAAAAATAATCATGCTTTTTCTTTTTTGAAGTGAAATAAAATATCAATAGAATTCTCGAAAATCTTAAAGAAAAATATTAATTATAAATATAAAAATAGAATTATTTAACATTATTTTAGTGATTTTTCAATGGTTTATGATTATAAGCGTGATCTGAACGAAATTCTCGATCGTCTTGACAAGAGTGGCGTGAATTTTAAGGGAAAAGTGATTTTGATCACGGGTGGAACTGGTTTTTTGGGTTCTTGGATTTGTGATGTTCTGGTCCAACAAGGAGCTTATTGCATCTGCTTGGATAATTTGTCATCAGGAAGATTTACAAATATAGAACACTTAATGTCTGAAGATAATTTTAGATTCATCAACCATGATATTTCTCAACCAATTTATTTTGGTTTGACATACCATCCAAAAGGAACTTGCGTGGGAGATGTGAAAAAATTAGATATAGTCATGCACATGGCAAGTAGAGCATCTCCTTTTGAATTTACCAAGCATCCTATCCCTATCTTGAAAAGCAATACAATTGGAACGATGATAGCTTTAGGTATCGCAAAAGCGCATAATGCCTTGTTTTTTTATACTAGTACTTCCGAAGTATATGGAAATCCTCCAAATGAAGCTATTCCTACACCAGAAACTTATTTTGGAAATGTCAATCCAGTAGGACCTCGAAGTTTTTATGACGAAGCAAAAAGAGTTGGAGAGTCTTTTGTCAAAGCATATGAATTACAACATAAAATTCGAACTAAAATTGTTCGAATATTCAATACTTATGGTCCAAGAATTAGACATGGTCCAGAATTTGGAAGAGCTTTACCCAATTTCATCCATCAAGCTTTAAATGATTTGGACATAACCGTTTTTGGAGATGGTTCTCAAACTAGATCTTTTGTTTATGTTGTTGACGAGATAGAGGGCATTTTAAAAATGGTCCATGAACCAAGGGCAGAAGGGCAAGTTATAAACTTGGGAAACGATCAAGAAATAACTATTTTAGAACTAGCTCAAGAAATAAAAAGGTTGACTAATTCAAACTCAAAAATCGTTCATAAGCCATTGCCAATTGATGATCCAAGAAGAAGATGCCCAGACATTTCTAAAGCAAGAGAGCTTTTAAATTGGGAACCCTCTACTCCATTGAGTGTTGGATTGAAAAGAATGATTGAATGGTTTAAGGAATATATTGAAAAAGAGAAATATGAATGAGTCTGATAAATTTTCTAAAAATAAATTCAATTTTAAAAACAT
>CAZIEC010000167.1:2163-5538 GCA_964538145.1 uncultured archaeon | reverse complement strand
AGATCCTCCACAAAATCGAAATATTCAACATTTGTTATCTTATCATTCATAAATAATCACATAAATTAAGTAAACCAAAATAAAATAAAAATAATGAAAACAAAAAATAAACTTTTTTATTATTTTCTCATTCTCTCTTCATACATTTTCTTCTTCTTAGCATGTAATTCTATTATGGCTTGATTGAGTTCTTTTAGTTTTTCTCCATAGTATGGATACAAGTATATGAATATCAAACTTATCCCGTGCATTATGGCTGGAGCTACAAACATCAATAATTTTATACCTAATAAAGCACTAGCACTCTGCGTGGGAGCACCTTGCACGAAACCAAAAGCCAATAATATGGAAGTAGCTATTATTGGACCAATGCTATCTGCTGGCTTGAAAAGAAGAGAGCTTGTCCCTTGAAATATGCTTTCTCTACGGCTTCCATGCTTTAATTCATCTTCATCAATTGCAAAAGTTAATAGAACGAAATCAAAAACATTAAATCCAGAAAATAGTGAAATTATTCCAATAAATATCCAAACTAAAATGGGTAAATCAATCAAAGCCACCACCACAAAACTTAAGATGCTTAATATTACATAAATCCCCTTAAATCTTAGAATCGTGCCACGAATTCCCCATTTATTTTCGAATTTCATATACATGACTTGAGAGATAAATCCTATGCCATATAAAATGCCAAGAAATATTATAGGAGTTAAAGTGCCTTGTCCTAATATAAATAGAAAAGCGAATACAAATGAGTATCCCATTGCTCTGGCAATGTTATTAAAAAAGATATATCCTGTTCGAGTTAAAAATGCCTTTGATTTGAGAACATCTTTCATTGCCTGAAAGAAGGTATAATCTTCTTCTTTTCTCAACTCGGGACGTTCTTTTAAGTTCCTAACGACGTAAATATACATCAAAATTGAAATAATTGCAATTATTCCGTTAAACGCTTGGAAAATGACCAATCCCGCTTCAAAAATGCTTTGAACCATAATTACAGGAATTAATGCAATAAAACTGAAAATGTTAGCATAGAAATATAACTTATAACGAAATTTAACGCTATCAGTCATCTCTGACATTAAAGACATATATAAACCGATAATTAATGATAGAAAAGTATCAAAAATACAAATGCTTAATGTAAAATGGAGAAATATAATAATTTGGCTATCCCAAGACCAAGGAAACCACATTATAAAATAAAATACTGCCCAAAGAGGTCCAAAATATTTAATATATATTATTCTCCTGCTACCCCATTTATCTACATCGGTTTTATCACTAATGTGTCCCGTTAATGGATCATTTAAAGCATTGACAGTGGCATATATTATTTGTCCTATAATAAATAATGTCTGAT
Source organism: uncultured archaeon (assembly GCA_964538145.1). Lineage (GTDB taxonomy): Archaea > Asgardarchaeota > Lokiarchaeia > Sigyniarchaeales > SOKP01 > SOKP01. Next base: position 4,172 of record CAZIEC010000167.1, on the reverse strand, counting down.
CCAATTTTAAATAGTTCCAAAAGAAATTTACATACATCAAGACGAACACGCCTGCCATTAACGTATTTGGTATGTATCCAAGTGCATATGTTATCATTTCTTTTTTAGTTAATGACATGTATTCAGATTCTGTATTTTTCGACAATCCTTCACTCATGTTTTTAACACCTTCAAGAATTTAAAATTAAAATTAATTTATCAATTAAATTTCGATATTCAAATATAAATAATTTAATTTTTAAAAAATAGAAGAGAAAATGTAAAAAGAGAGTTGAAGAAATTATTTTTTAACTTTATTTAATATTAAAAATTTGATTGATTATCATGAACATTAATGAACAGATAATTTGGAAGAAATGTAAAAAATGCGGAACTTTGCAAGTATCTAATCATTTAAGATGCATTAAATGTAAAAATGGAGGATTTGATGAAATCAGAGCTTTTGGAGTACCAAGATTGATTTCTTTTACGCTTTTAACTTCTCCCCCTCTTGAGTTTAGAGATAAGGGGTCTTATTATTTAGGAATTGTGGAATTTGAAAATGGCATTAAATTACTGGGACAGATAACAAATGCTGAGGATTTATTTCTTGGAATGAAAATGAATCTTAAGATTAAGAAGATATGTGAAAACTTGGATGGAAAAGAAGTTAAAACAATAGTATGTGAACCTTATAAGAAATAAAAAATAATAAAAGTGGAAAATATGTATTTTAACGATAAATTAAAAGAAATTGTGGAAAAACGGAAAGAGTGGGAAGAAAAAACATTAGCAAAATATAAACAAAAAGGAGAAAGGAAAGAAAAATTCGAAACGCCTTCTGGTATTGAATTAAAAACCGTATATGGCCCCGAAGATATGAATATTAACTTTTTCAAGGATTTAGGTTTTCCAGGGCAGCCCCCTTTCACTAGAGGAGTCTATCCTAACATGTATCGCGGTCGAATTTGGACGATTAGGCAATATAGTGGGTTTGCTGATGCAAAAGAAACCAATAAAAGATTTAAATATCTCATTTCTCAAGGTCAAAAAGGATTATCAATTGCATTTGATCTTCCAACTCAAATGGGTTATGATTCCGATAATCCTCTCTGCGCAGGAGAAGTTGGTAGAGTTGGTGTTTCAATTAATTCATTGCAAGATTTTGAACAGGTATTTGAAGGTATTCCTTTAGATCAAATCTCAACAAGCATGACAATTAATGCACCAGCATCCATTCTATTAGCAATGTATATCACTGTTGGTGAAAAACAAGGAGTTGAGCAAAATAGGTTACTAGGTACGGTTCAAAATGATATTTTAAAAGAGTATGTTGCAAGGGGTACCTATATTTTTCCACCAAAACCTTCTTTAAGACTTACTGCAGATATTATTGAATATTGTAAAGAAAATCTTCCACGTTTCAATACCATAAGCATTAGCGGATATCACATGAGAGAAGCAGGTTGTAATGCAATTCAAGAAATTGCTTTCACCTTAGCAAATGGAATTACTTATATTGAAGAAGTTCTTAAAAGGGATATTGATATTGATGAATTTGCTCCCAGATTATCATTTTTCTTTACAATTCATAATAACTTTTTTGAGGAAATTGCAAAATTAAGAGCTGCGAGGAGATTATGGGCAAGAATTATAAAAGAACGATTTGATGCCAAAAAACCAGAATCCATGAGATTAAGATTCCATGCTCAAACAGCAGGGGTAACACTTACAGCTCAACAACCGGACGTAAATATAATTAGGACTGCATTTCAAGCATTAGCAGCAGTATTAGGCGGTACGCAATCACTTCACGTTTGTGGATTCGATGAGGCTTTAGCATTGCCAACAGAAGATTCTGTTAGATTATCACTAAGGACTCAACAAGTAATAGCACACGAAACTGGTGTTGCTGAAGTAGTAGATCCAATTGGGGGTTCTTTTTTTATAGAACATTTAACTAAAGTTTTAGAAGAAAAAGCGATTGAATACATTGAAAAAATAGATAAAATGGGAGGAATGATCAAGGC
>CAZIEC010000167.1:0-2063 GCA_964538145.1 uncultured archaeon | reverse complement strand
ATATTCAAGGCGATCTTTATTTCTTCTAATAATATCAAGCATTTCTAAGATTTCAATATTTAACTCCTCTGAATAAAATTCTTTGAAAATTTCACAAGACCCACTTATAGCCATCAATGGCGTTTTAAATTCATGTGAAATTGTTGAAATTAAATTTTTTCTGATTTGATCTAATTCCTTTAATTTATTCATTTCTTCTTTAATTAACAATTCAATCTCTTTGCTTTTAGTTATGTCACGAATAAATGTAATAACTGTATTTCTTGAAAAATAAAGAAATCTAATTTCATAAAACCGTTTTTCTTGTCCATCTTGAATGCTATACTCGATTAAATTTTGTTGCTTGGTATTTATCGTTTTCTTAATTGTATTTAAAACCTCTTCTTTTTTTTTAGAAGGTATGTAATCTACTAATTTTTTATTAAGAATCTCTTTAGGTAAAAATAAATTAACTGCTTCTTTGACTTGATAGTCAACGATCGTTCCATCTTCTTTTATCAAGAAAAAAAGATCGGGTATTGCTTCTATGATTTTTTGAAATTTTTTTTCAGATTTAATAAGATTTTCTTCCATCCTTTTTTGTTTAGTAATATCTAAAAGTTGGGCAATTGTATTAATACCCTCATTTCCTTCAGTAATTACAGTAGAGATGATTTCTATTCTTCTTAATTCACCATTTTTCCTTCTAACATTAACTTCATATCGAGTTGGAACGACTTCTCCTCTTTGTCTTTTGATATAGTTGTCAACTACAAGTTCTAAACTTTTAGGTGGTAATAATTCTCTGAAATCTAAATTAATAAGTTCTTCTCGAGAATATCCTAAGATTTCACTTAATTTATTATTTACAAATTTAATTTTATAATTATTATCAACAATTAAGATTCCACTATGAGAACTTTCAACGATAGATCGATATTTTGCTTCACTTTCACGTAGTTTCGCCTTTGCTTTTTTTTGTTCTGTAATATCGATCGTGGAAACTACAATTAAATCTGGATGAATATAATTTAATTTTGCATGAAGCGTTCTTTTTTCTCCTGTAGTTTTAAAAGTATAATCAAGCTCTATTTTAATAGGTACCTGCTTTTCAAGGCAAGTGAATAATGCTGATAAATTCGCAGGATCATTTTTATGAAAATCTCGTGCTTTAACACCGATAAGTTCAGTAATTTTCCCTTTTGTAGCTAGTAATGCCGCATTATTAAAATCTGCCAGAATTAAGTCATTTCCAACTTTTTTCCAAATATAAATTGGAGTAGGTATTTCTTTGAAAACCGATTTGAATTGAATTAGTGGTAATGAATCTTCTTTAATATTATGTTTCGGCATTAATACTCATTTTATAGAATCTATTTTTACAGATTAAAAACGATCCCATCATATGTTTTAAAATCTTAAAAAAGCCATAGTTGATATTTTTTCTACTTATCTGATAATGATTCTTAATTTTTAATATTAAAAAAATATTTCTAGTTTAATCTTTTTACCAATAAGTTTCAAATCTTCATTATTAAATCATTTATTGAGGTCGACTTTCATCAAATTAATGATTCTAATAAATAATTTCAATTTGGATTTTGTAACATTAAGAGTTGATGTTTCAAAGCAAATTTTTAATCATAAGATTATTTATTTTTATTAATTGGTAATTTTATTGTAAATTTAGATCCTTTAAATCTTCCTTTTGATTGGGCAAGAATGGTACCACCATGCTTTTCTACAATCTCTTTAGAAATGAATAATCCAAGTCCAGACCCTTTAATATCTAAAAATTCAAAATCTTCTCCAATTCGGTCAATCTTGCCAAATCTAGTAAAAAGCTTTTTTATTTCATTTTTAGTTAATCCTACTCCAGTATCTTTTACTTCAAGAATTGCCCAGTTATCTTCCGTTTTCAAACTAATCCTAATTTTTCCTTTTGGAGGTGTATTTTTAATGGCATTGGAAATTAGATTTGAGATTACTTGCTCCATCCTTATAACATCGATATCTAAAAATAATTTATCAGGGATGTCCATTATTAAATCTATTTTTCTTAAATTAGAATAAGATTGCATTTC